>CAZERK010000043.1:5422-13480 GCA_964514515.1 uncultured Planctomycetaceae bacterium | reverse complement strand
CGGAGGTGCCGCATTCCGGCAAGATCCTGACGGGCGGCGTGGACGCCAACGCCCTGCAGAAGCCCAAGCGCTTCTTCGGCGCGGCCCGAAACATCGAGGAGGGCGGCAGCCTGACGATCATCGGCACGGCCCTGGTCGACACCGGTTCGCGCATGGACGAGGTGATCTTCGAGGAGTTCAAGGGCACCGGCAACAGCGAGCGGCACCTCGACCGCCGCCTGGTCGACAAGCGCATCTGGCCGGCGATCGACATCTCGGCTTCCGGCACGCGAAAGGAAGAGCTGCTGCTGGATCCCAAGGAGCTCGAGCTCATCTACAAGCTCCGCCGCGTCCTCGTGGACATGAATCCCGTCGAAGCGATGGAGCTGCTGACGACGCGACTGCGCAAGGTGCCGTCCAACGCCGAGTTCCTGATGACCATGAATCTGGCCTGACGTTCAGCAGCGAGCGAGAACGCGGTGCGCAACCCCGGCGGCCGCGTCACCGACCGAACGCGATGCCTGCAGTTGCCGACTATCAGGCAGACGGCTGGACCCGCGTGTCGCAGATGCGCTGTGTTGCCGTTTCTTGCGGCCCCGGCGACGCCGTGACGCCCACGAAGAACCGCCAGAAGAACGTGCGGAAGCGCAGCGGCCGCAGGCCGGCCTGGCGGATCAGCCGCTCCAGCGACGGCTTCGTGAAGACGGGGCCGAGCCAGACGCCGATGCGCGTGCGGCGCAGCAGCGGCTGGAAGAACAACGGTCCCCAGGCGTAGGGCGCGCCCACGTAGACGATGCCGTCGTCATGGCATATCCGCCGCATCTCGCGGACGGCCGTCCACGGGTCGTCCAGGTGCTCGACCGTGCTGTTGTTGAAGGCGAGCGAGAACGCGCCGTCCCGAAACGGCAGCTGCCTCAGATCGCCGACCACGGCCGCCAGCGACGGATCACGACGCCGGGCCTCAGCCAGTGCCGCCCAATCAATATCCAGGCAGATCGCTAGCGAGACTTCGGGCGATGCGCGAAGCAGCGAAGACGCAAACGCCGGCCCCGATCCTGCCTCGATCGTCCGCAGGCCGCCCGCCTCGCCCGGCTTGACTCCGTAGCCGCCGTGCCTTGCCAACTCGTCGAGCAGAAAGGCGACCAGCCGACGGTTGAGCCGCCGACGCAATGCGTCAAACGCTCGATACCACGGCGATTGGAGGCTGCCGATGAACTGCCACGAGCTTGAGATCGCCATTGGAAACGACCCGCGCTTGTTGAACAGACGCCGAACGGGCGTCGTCGGCCACGGGAGCCTGTTCGTACTCGACCGGACCGCGATCGTCCAGCATGGAGCGCCGCCATGGACGGCGGCAAGACGTCTTCGTGTCCCATGGACGGCTTACCGACAAGACCGCACGTCGACTTGACGTGTCTGGCGTCGCTCGGCAGGATGCCGACCGGCGCGGCGAGCGCGATGGAACGAACGCACGCGTCAGGCCGTCTGCGGCCGGCCCGGTTGGAATGCCGACGTCCGCTACGGCTCGGAAGACCAAGTTAGCCGAACGCCTCCGGTCGTTCGATAGGGAGTCAAGCCATGAAGTACGGTGCAAGAAACCAACTGGAAGGCAAGGTCGTCGCCATCAAGAAGGGCGCCTTGATGTGTCAGGTCACGGTGAAGGTGCCGGCGGACTCGACGATGTGCTCGGTCATGACGCTGGACTCGCTCAAGGAACTGGGCATCAAGAAGGGCTCGAAGGTCAAGGTGCTGGCGAAGGCCGTCAACGTGCTATTGGCGACGTAGTCGCTCGATATCACGGCTAGACGTTGCCTGCCGGCCCGACGACTTGTCCAAAATGCCAAGGAGCCCCGGACGTCAGTTCGGGTGGCGCCGCAAACAGGCGGTACTGCAGCCGCTCCCCAATCGCGGCCGCGTACGATCGTGAGATGCGGCAGTCTTCATACTTGAACGACAGGCACCGCCCCACGCGAAAGGCGGCGATCTTGCCGTCCTCGATCTTTAGATCCAGGTCCTTCACCTCGGCGATCCGAAGGTCGCGAAGCGTCTTGGAAGCCGTCTCGACGGCGTTCTTGGCCGCCTTCTCCCACGAATCCTTGCTCGTCCCGATCAACTCGACCACCTTGTACGTGCTCTCGCTCATGGATCTGCTCCTGGAGGGGCGTTGGGCGATGGCGACCGGCGCACGGTCAGTCGCTGCGATTCCGCGCGCGTCTGTCCGTCGTGTTCGCCCGCGGCCGAAGGTCCGTTTTCCGCGGTCCTGACGACCGCAATGCCCCATCTGGTACCGGCTCCGAGGGATCGCGTCAAGCCGTCCCGGACGTGTCCTGAACAGCCTGGACTGGAAGACGGCGATGGTCCCGCAACCGTGCCGGCCCCGCGAAAACGGTGCGCAACCGCCAGCTCTTGTACGCCCGCCGAGGACGCGCAGCTTCTTGCGCACAGCCGCATCAAGTTGGGTGTTGCGGGATCGTTGCGCACCTGCCCATCTTCGCGCATTCGGGGCCGGTCTCTTCCTTGCTGCGGGCTGATCGGCTGCCGCACTTGGTGTCACCGCTTGGCGTTACCGTGCGTGGCCCACGGGAAGCAGGTAGAGCACGCGACGATCGTCCGGAAGCCGCAGCGCCTTGGCGACCTTCCGATCGTCAAACGCGCCGATGGGCACGCCGCCCAAGTCCATCGCCGTGGCTTGCAGCAGGATGTTCTGGGCGACGTGGCCCGCTTCGACCCAGCAGTACAGCTCGGCACGCGCGCCGTACTTGCGGGCCGTGCGTTCCACGACGGCCGTGAGCACGAAGCACGCAGGCGCGGAGCCGACGGAGTCCTGCTCCATCGCAGCGTGCTGGAGCCGACGGCGCAGGTCGCCGGCTGCGTGCCGCTCGATCTGATGGCCCTGCGGCACGTAATGGTCCACGCCCTCGGCCGTGACCACGTATATCTCCATGGGGTACAGCGCTCCGGCGGAGGGGGCCGCGCGGCGGCCGGTCTTCGGTTCGGTGGTGCCTTGGCCGGCCCAGCAGAGTTGACCGATCTCCTCGAGGTTCAGCGGCCGATCTGAGAACGACCGGACGGACCGTCGTGAGGCGACGGACTCTTCGAGCGTCATGTGCCCTGCAAGTCTCGGCGGCGGAAGGGCCTTGGCCGAGCTTTGTTTCTCTGCGTCGTTCGGCCTGGATTGCGCCAACAGCGCGCCTGCGGCGACGACGACGGAGACAACGGCTATTGCAATGGTCTTGGTAGGACGTCCTTTCATATCTATCTCCTTTGCGAATGCACGTTGCATCACGGTTGCTGTGTTCTGTTTCCTCAGTCGTGTTGTCATGCTCTGCTCCCTCTCCCTTGCAGGGAGGGGGTTGGGGTGAGGGTGAGTATCGCACGGCGCCCCCTCACCCTGGCCCTCTCTCCTAACGGGGGAGAGGGAATCGTTGAACTCCGACTGGCATCGTCTACCGCCGTTCGGGGATCGCGTACGGCGTCGCGCAGCGTGAGCGACGGATGGCGGAGCGAAGCACGTTCGGCCGCTACTTCCCGTCTTACGTGCCGCCGTCCGACGGTCCAATCAGACGGTAATCCGGGCAGACGACGGTCCGGTCAGACGACGGCTGATGCTCGACAGCTCCTGATGCAACAGCGCGAACGGACGGATCAGGGGCTCGACGACTTCCGAAACCAGAAGCTCGTCGAATCGTTGCGCGAGCCAGGCGGATTCGTCGGCCGTCGCGGTCTCCGCGCTCGCCCGTCTGCCGCGACGGATTTCCCGGACGCATCGCGCATACATGATTGACAGGATGATGAAGTACGCCACGCCCGCGAAGGCGACGCCCGTCAACAGGTTCGCCGCGCCCAGGGCGCGCACGACTTGCAGCAGACCGCCCAGCAACTCCAGCTTCCCGCCTGCGCCGACCAGGCGCAGCATCCCCTCGGCGAGCGGCTGAACCAACGGAAACCAGATGAGAATGCCCCACAGAAGCGCCCGAGCGACGACCGACGGATGGCGATAACCCTGCATGAGTACCGCCACCAACTCGTCGTCCAGATCGCAGACAAGGGCAGCCGTCCGCCGCGCCAGGTTCGTCGCGGCCTCCGCGGCGGCAGGCATCGAGTCCGTCGCGCGGAATCGCCGGGCGAGCTTCGGATGCGCGCCGCGGACGCGATCCTGGTACTCCTGTACGCGGTCCTCCAACGACCGGCCGTGAACGGCGAGCATGTCGTCGGACAGTTCGGAAGCGGTCCATCGCGTGCCGGCGACGCGGGCGCCGACGCGACGAACCAGCCATCGCAACGGCCAGAAGACCGTGGGGAGAATCGGCCATCGCTCCACGCGATCGGCGAGCAGTTCGTCGGCCAGTTCCGTCTCGCTGCGAAGGCCCGCGCGGAGCCGCCGGGCGACGATCTGGCGAACGTCCGGCCCGAACGCCTCGTCCAACAGGGCGGCGTGGCCTTCGAGATCGCAGGCTCGATCCAACGAGCGCAGCCAATCGTCGAGTTGGTAATGCCGCCGAAGCAAGGCGGCGTTCCAATCTGTTTCGACTCGTTGGTTGGCCTGCTTGATGGACCGGACGCGGCCGCGATCGAGCGGCGCCAGGACAGCCCCGCGAAGACGGAGCAACTCCTCCGCGAGCGCCTCGCCGATGGCCCGCACGGCGGGCCAGTCCGGGCGATTGGCCGTCCAGTCAGGATCGTCCCATCGCCGGCCGACCAGCTCGACAAAGGCCGCGGCAGTCGGCGCTTCCGCAGCGAGCAGGTGAAGCTGGCGGGTTTCGTAGGGGCAGCCGGACGTCTGGATCAGGCGCTCGGCCCAGGCACGCTGATGCGTCAGGAAGGCGGCGGACAGCCGGCCGATGTACGCTTCGTCGCCGAGCAACTCGTCGACCTTGTTCAGGACGCAGTACGTGTTGTGCGCGTCCTTGAAGACGGTTCGGAGCAACGCCGTCCATTCTCTGTCGGCGATCTTGCGAGGCGTGACGACCCAGACGACGCGATCCAACAGGGGCAGGAGCGAACGGACGATCTCGAGGTGCTGGGGCAAGTCGCTGTCGAAGTCCGGCAGGTCCACGAGAACGAGGTTTCGGATGGCGTCGGCGTCGTGCTCGACGGCCGTCAGCTTCCTGTCCGATAGGTCTGACGCCTCGATCCGTTCGCGAAACGCCGCGGCGGCCGCCGCATGGATGTAGGCGACAGGACGGCTGGTCCCCTCGCCGACTTCTTCCTGCCCGCACGATATCGGCCGGCCGGCCAGGGCGTTGATGAGCGTAGACTTGCCGACGTTCTTGCCGCCGAGGATGCCGCAGACGACCAGGTCGTCATCCATCGCGGACTCGGCGCCCTTGGCCAGGACGGCCGGCGCCGATCCGGTCAGAACGGCGAGCCGCGCGTTGATCGCATCGAGGCCGTCGTCGGCGAGTCCGACGGCGGAGGCAGCGGCAGTTCCGATGCCTGAAGCGGCGGTGATTCCGATGCCTGAGGCAGCGAGCCTGTCAGCGCGGTCGCGGTCGTTTGCAGTCGCCGAGCGTGCGGCGGCCTCGACGTTCTCCGCCGCGTGCGCAGGCGAGCCGATGGGTGCGTCGGTCGGCATCAATCGATCTCCGCGGCATCACAGATTGCGTGCATCGCCTGGACCAACTCGCCATCCGGCGGCAACGTCAGCCGGTTCGCGTCGGCGTACAGCGCGTCGGCCGCTCGTCGACCGAAGTCGGCGATGCAGCCCCGAAACGCCTCTACGGACGCTGCAACGGCGTCGTACTCCGGGGAGCCCAGCAGCTTCTCGTGAACGACCAACAGGAGCCGACCGAGGGGGCGCCCCGCCAACGCGCCGGCGCCCGCGCCGGTCAGCAACGTTCCGAGGGCGCTGGTCAGGGCCAGCTTCGCGGCGGGCAGCGTCAGCGCGCCGATCGGTCCGCCCACCGCTACCAGGACGATGGTGGCGGCGACGGCCGTGACGCCGACGGCGCCGATGACGTGCGGGGCCGTGCCGCGGCATTCCGCCTCGACCTTGGCCGCCCACGCGGCGATGGCCTCGTCAACGCGGTCTGCCTTCGCGACGACCGCCTCGCGCTGTTGCTCGATGTCGTCGGCCCCGGCGGCCCGCGGCTCGAGGCCCGTCCAATCGCGGACTTCCTTCCAGAAGTCGCCCTCGGCTGTCGCATCGTTCAGATCCGCCAGCGTCCTCAGGCATCGCGACCGATACAACTCCCAAGCGACGGTCTGTCGAGTTGCCTGACCGTCGGCGACCTCAACGGGCTCGCAATCGCGCCTGTCAGACGACCGTGCGCCAGGAGGCAGCGGTCGTGCGCCGAAAGGCAGCGGCAGTCGCCGTCGGATGGCGTCGTACAACCGCCCGGCCTGCTCCTCCAACCATTGCTTCGTCTCATGGATGCGCAGCGTTCGGGCAACAACGTCCAGGTGCTTGCGTTCTCGGGGCGTCAGCAGCGACAACACGCATTGTCGGGTGCTTGGAACAACCCGCTCAACGGCGCGATCCAGGTCCTGCCGCAGTTGCGTGAGATGCCGGAGCCGCTGGTCGTTGCCGCGCAACACGTCGGCCGCGGCATGTCCCACGAATCGCAACAGGCTTCGCCGTCGCGAGGCGGGAGGGTCCTTCACCGCCGCGAGCACGGGCGACAACGTGCCGGGCGGAAACGTGCAACAGCCTCGTCCGGGCCGGAAGTCGAGGATGAGATGGCCTTCGGCGTCGAGCCGACGGGCTTGCTGCGCCAGCAGGGCCTTCTGGTCCTCGGGCAGTCGACCGCTCTGGCCGCGGTTGAACACGACGAATCGCCTCTGGCCGAAGCGCACGGATTCGTCTCGCAACCGGCCAATCGCCTGCCGGTCGAACCATCGCTCATGGTCGACGACGGCGATCAGACCGTCGTGCCACGGCAGCGTCATCAGCGTGACATCGCCTTCAATGCGAGCCGGCTCGGAGGAGAAATCCGGCGTGTCGAAAAGAACCACGTCTCGCAGGGCGTCGACGGAATGATGCACGACGTACAGCGTGCTCGGCTCGCCGTCGATGTCGGCTTCGAGTCGGGCGTCCTTCGCGACGAGCGTCGGAAGAAGCCGCTTGGAACGGACCTCGGCTTCCAGCCAACTTCGGTTGTCGTCGTGTACGGCCGCGATGAGTCCCAGCGTCGCGTGCCCTGCCGCCGTGACGCGACTGGTCGCACGCCCGCCCAGCAGGTTGTTGAAGACCGTGCTCTTGCCGGACGACGCACCGCCCACGACGGCGACGAACGTCGGCCGCGGGCAGTTGCTCGGGGCGTCGGCGCCGCCCGGCGATTCCAACAGCATGCGCAGGCAGTCAGCCGCCTGCTCGGCCTGAGGCGGCCAGCCCAGTTTGTGCAGCTCGCGCAGCGGCTCGGCTGCCGCGCAAAGGCGCCCGATTGCGTCGGCGAGACTCGCTTGCATCATGATCTGCCTGCTTCGGGCGGCAGCGTGCGGAGGTGTTCGACCGCCGCCGCGAGAACCGCGTCGATGGCCTGCTGCAGGGTCTTGTCGAGGAATCGAATGCCGGCCGACTGGCTATGCCCGCCGCCGCCGAGCTTCTGGGCGATCTCCACGACGGTCACGCGGCCCTCGCCGCGCAGGTTGACGCGGACGACGCCTCGCTCGCCCTCGGAGAAGAGCAGGGCGATGCGGATGCCCTTGAGCGAACGCGGGACGGAGACCTGGTCGTCGATGTCATCTGCTCGGCACCCGGCCTGCGTGATGTCCTCGTGCGACAGGAAGCTGTAGGCGATCTGCCCGTCCGCGACGAGCCGCGCATGGTCGTACGTCCGGCGCAGGAGGTCGAAGTCGGAGCGGTTCAGCGAACGGCCGAGCTGCTCGCCGATGTACCCGACGTCGGCGCCGGCACGGACCAATCCAGCCGCCGATGCCAGCGCGGCGGCAGTCGTCGTGGCCAAACTGAAGCCCAGCGTATCGGAATGAATGCCGGCGTAGAGCAGGGACGCGACCGCCGGCGAGACTTCCCAGCCGAGCGACCCGGCCAGCCGCGCGATCAATTCGCACGAGCTGCTGGCGTGCGCGTCGACCCCTTCAGGACGTCCGGCACCTCGCCCGCTTGGAGCCGCGCCGCCA
>CAZERK010000043.1:2793-5412 GCA_964514515.1 uncultured Planctomycetaceae bacterium | reverse complement strand
GTGGATGTTGATCCGGTTGGCGCCGGCCGTGTCCAGCACGATGAGGCTGTCGTGGGGACCGGCAGGATCCCATCGCGATGCCAGCGGCGTGCCCTTGGCGAGGTCCAGCATGAATCGGAGCTTCGCGGCCATCGTCGCCGAATCCAGGCCGACGACAGGCTGCGAGCCGTGGGCGCGCAGGAGCACGGCCAAGCTGAGCATCGCGCCGACGGCGTCGGCGTCCGGGACGACGTGGGCGACCACGAACGGACGCTTGAGCGAGCAGAGCCTGTCGAGCAGATCAGAAGGCGGCGTCGCGCCGGGGCCAGCGGGCGAATCCTGACGGTTCACGCTGGCGGTCGTTGCGTGAGGTTCGGTCTCCATCCGGCCCAGGATACACGATTCCGCCTCATGCTGCTGAAGCTGGAGGCTCGCCGAGACAAGGCCCGCCTGAGGATGAAATCGCTACAATCGTCATTTTCGATGCAATCGGACCCCCACCGAAGGTCAATTCCTGACTGCGGTTTGCGCTGGTTTCTCTATCTTGAGAGCAACAGCGTACGGGATACATTTGAGTCTTGGCGCGAAGCGCCTGACCAAGGCGGCCTCCGAACGGTGCATCTCCGCGATCAGCGCGCAGACCCACTCTGGCGGCAGGAGCGACGGTGGTACAAGAGGGGAGAAAAGGGCCAGGGTTCGGGTGCGTGTTGGGGGGGGACACGCGGGGCTCCGAAGCCCTGGCCAACGGCCAGAGGATAGCCAGTCGCCCTGTTGATTCAAGGAAAAAACGCCTGACTCGACCCGAATTGACATCGATCTGACTGCATATCTGTAAAGCCATGTAAGACCGTGCATTACGACGGCGTTTCAACCGGATTCGTGGCCGCCTGCAGCCGCCCTGGCCGCCCGAGCTCGCTTCGAGCGGCGTCAAGGAGGTCGCAGAAAGCAGCCGGAAGCAGAACCTTGCATGCTTGCGTCAGGAGCGGATTAGGAACCGTGCAATCGTTGTCTGGGAAGACGCCCGTGTCGCTCGCCTTGGTGCCGGTTCCTCCACGCCGGTGCATGCGGCGTGAGAAGCCTGCCCGGAGCCGAAGCGAACCAGCGTCCCTCTCCGCGCAGCCGATCTGCCGAGGTTTGCTAGATCAGGAGCTTTGCGGTGATGATGAGGAACAACAGAACGGCGCCGACCAAACCCAACCTCGCACCCGTCGGATAGCAAAACCGGTACAGCCGCCACAGATGTCGCAGATAGAGCCATTGCTGGCGAGGCGTCAGCTTGCTCTTGCCGTGGAGGCGGTCGGAGAATTCGATGGGGATCTCGACGACGCGGCCGCATTGCGATTTGACGAGAATCTCCAGGGCGATCTTGTAGCCGATGGGATCGAGGCCGGCGGCCTCCGCGTGTCGCAGCGTCTCACGGCGAAGGCAGAAGAAGCCCGCCATGGGGTCCCGCACGTTGGTCAGCGGGCGTGCCAACCAAGTCGCGACGAGCGAGTTCAGCTTGCGGAACGCTCCCCAGTCTTCCTTGGTCCGTCCGCCGGCGGCGTAGCGCGAGCCGATGGCGAAGTCGGCCGAGCCTGCGGCGATCGGGGCGATCAGGTCCGGGAGCGACTCCGGCGGGTGCGAGAGGTCCGCGTCCATGCAGACCAGAATCTCGCCCTTGGCCTGCTTGAATCCGCATAGCACCGCGGAAGACAGCCCTCGCTCGTGCGTCCGCGTGATGAGACGGATGGGATGCTTCGAGGCGAGCTGCCGCACGACGTCGACCGTGCCGTCGCGACTCTCGTCATCCACGATGATCATCTCGCCGCGCAGGCCCGTTGACTCGAGGGCAGCGAAGACCCGGTCCGCCAACTCCGGGATGTTCTCGACTTCACGGTAGGTCGGGATGATGATGGAGACGACTTCGCTTCGCATGGCGGCAGATTGTACCGATCTGCGCCCCGCGCAAAACTGCAAACGCGAATCGCCTGTGCGCCTGCAACCCGTCTGGGCAAGAGGAGACAAGCGCCTCACGGGTCGCTGCTTTCGGTGATGCCGGCCGCGCTTGGCTCGGGGGCAGTCCCCTTTTCGCCAAGGGCGCTTCACGTCGGCCGTCCCGGCGCGCCGGGAACGCCACACGTGGCCCGCCTCGGCCAAGGCCGAGGGCTCTCAAGGCCGCCCTCTCGGGAAGCCGTTTCCCTGCGCGTTCGGAACTCTGACGCATCCAGCTTCGTGGGCCGACCGCGCCTGTTGGCGGGCCGACCCTGCGCGAGAGGAACCTGCGGCCGACGATCGATTATCGGGCGGCGTGACCTCACGAACCATCGCCGCACAGCCAAACTGGGACCGCCGTCCGGTCGATAACTGTTGCGAGAGAGGATCGCTCATGGCCACGGAAAAAGTCGTCGTTCTGAACTCGGGAGGGCTGAACAGCGCGGTCGCGACGTCGCTCGCCGCGCGGGATCACAGCGTCTTCCTATTGCACGCTCGCTACGGCCATCGGGCCCAAGACCGTGAGACGGAGCTGTTCAACAAACAGGCCGACGCCTTCAACGCCAAGGGGCGACTGGTCGTGGAGATGCCGCAATTCGTCGCCATCGGAGGCAACGCCCGCGTCAGCCGCAAGAAGCAGATCGAGGACGCATTGGCCCTCGGCGA
>CAZERK010000043.1:0-2783 GCA_964514515.1 uncultured Planctomycetaceae bacterium | reverse complement strand
GGCGAGGGCGCGTCGAATTGTTACGTCCCGGGCCTGATCATGGGGCTGCTGAGCGCGGCCTTTGACTGGGCGACCGTCATCGGCGCGAGCAAGGTCTTCGTCGGCATCAGCGAGGATCTCGGCCCGCCCGGTCCTCGAACGTGCAGCATGTACCCTGACTACGCTCGAGAGTGCGTTCAGCTCTGCGGGCATCTGTTCGAGCAGGCGTCGCGGGGGAAGCTCATCCTTCTCGAGACGCCGATCATCGATCTAAGCCGGACGGAGATCATCAAGCTGGGGCATCGCCTCGGCGCTCCGTTCGACTTGACGTGGTCCTGGGTGTCATCGGGCAACGAACCCTGTGGGGGCTGCGTCGGCTGTGCCACGCGGAGCAGGGGTTTCCTCGACGCCGCCATCCCAGACCCCATCCTGATGAATCCTGTCGTGTCCTAAGGTCCGCAAGGCCCTGACGCTGGACGCAACCAAACCAACTCACGGACAAGACAGGAACCGGCTCCCGGCGGTGGCGCCTGTTGCGACGGAGGGCGAGGGAAAGCGGGTGCCATCCCGGTTTCGTTTGGGGTTCCTGGCGCTGTCCCGAATTCGTCCATTCGATGCACTGCCCGGATGGAAGTCCGGGGATCCAGGGAGCCCATGAGCTGCAAACGCAAAACATGTACAACAGTCTGCCGGCACCGGCTAATCAGCCCGTGCCACACCGTAAGAGGCGGACAACGCAATCAAATACGCTGGCTCTCGTCGCCAGGTGCGGCACGGCGCGCTAGGATACGGTTCCATGGGTGAACAATATGCCAAGCGTCGTTACCTGATTGATTTCGACACGGGCCGGCTGGGCCAGGTCTTCACGGACGTGCTCGTGATTGGGACGGGCGTCGCCGGTTTGCGCGCGGCTATCGAGGCAGCCGAGCGCGCGGACGTCGTGGTCGTCTCGAAGACCGCGCCGTACGACTGCAACACGGCCTACGCTCAGGGTGGCGTCGCCGTCGTGTCGGATGCCGCCGACTCCTTCGAAGCGCACACGAAGGACACGCTGCACGTCGGCTGCGGCCTCGGCAACCGCTGCGCGGTCGAGATCATGGCGCGGGAGGCGCCCGCCTGTCTGGAGGACCTTCGCCGCTGGGGGGCGGAGTTCGATTGCAGCAACGGCGTCGTGGCCCTGGGCATGGAGGGCGGGCATTCCGCGCGGCGCGTCGTCCACGCGCACGGCGATGCGACGGGACGCGAGCTCGTGGAGACGCTGGCGCGGCGCGCTCGGCAGTTGGACCGCATCCGTATTTTTGACAACTGCTTTGTGATCGACTTGGTCGTCGTGGACGGACGGTGCGTGGCGGCCCTGAGCTACCACGAGAAGTACGGCCATCAGATTATCTGGGCGAAGCAGATCGTTCAGGCCGGCGGCGGCGGCGGATGCCTGTATCGCGAGACGACGAATACGCAGCACGCCACGGCCGACGGCCACGCGACGGCGTTTCGTGCTGGCGCGACGCTCCAGGACATGGAGTTCTTCCAGTTCCACCCGACGGCTCTGTACGTGGCCGGCGCGGCCCGAGCGCTCATCAGCGAGGCCGTTCGCGGTGAAGGCGCCTACTTGGTTGACAAGGACGGCAGCCGCTTCATGACGGCGTATCACCCGGACGGCGAGTTGGCGCCGCGCGACGTTGTGAGCCGCGCCATCCGCCGGCACATCGCGGAAACGTCGGCGACGTGCGTCTATCTCGACGTGCGGCATTTTCCGCCCGGCCGGTTCGGGCAGCGCTTCCCAGGGCTCGCCGCGTTGTGCAGGGACTTCGACATCGACGTGGAACGGGACCTGATCCCGATCCGTCCGGCGGCGCACTACATGATCGGCGGCATCGCGGTGGACACGGACGGCCGTTCCAGTCTGGAGGGCCTGCTGGCGTGCGGCGAGGCGGCGTCGAGCGGCGTACACGGTGCGAACCGGCTCGCCAGCAACTCGCTGCTGGAGGGCCTCGTCTACGGCAAGCGAGCGGGGCGGCTGGCGGCGGAACTGGCCGCTCAGCACCGCGTTCCGCCCAGACCCGCCGCCTTGAAGCACGCGCAGACGCCGAGCCTGCGGACGATTCTGGACCTTCCGGACGTGCGCAACAGTCTACGGGCCGTCTGCTGGCGAAACCTGGGGATTGACCGCACGGGCGACCGCCTCCGCGAAAGCATCGAGATCATCGACTTCTGGGGCCGGTACGTCATGGACAAGGTTCTGACGGATCGGTTGGGCTGGGAGACGCAGAACATGTTGACGGTCGCGCGCTGCATCGCGCAAGCGGCGACGGCCCGGCGCGAGTCGCGAGGCACGCATTATCGAAGCGACTTCCCCGAGACGAACGACCGGGACTATCTCGGGCACATCACGCTGCAACGCACCGACGCCGGCATCGAGCAAGGCTACGAGCCGTTGGCGTCCTGACGCGCGTGTGCGGAGAAACCAAGCCAAACCGTCTTGTCGTCTGTGCTGCGGCCGTGCTGAGCGGTTTGCGTCGCGCGGCGGACCCGAATATCCTGATGCTGCTGCCGCGACGACGGGGACCGCACGGACGATGCGGGCGGCTTCGCGGTGTCGCAGGCAGGCGAGTTGAGTCCCGCGGCCTTCCGAGCCGGGTTCTGTGAACCCCGTGCAACGTGTACGTACACGTATTGAAGAACCGCGGGCCGTAAGCGGCATCGCCGGCGTGGCGGATTTCGGCTCAGATCAGACGATGCGGTGCGCCGCCGGCGGGCGGGTACGTGTTTAGCGTGTAGCGTCGGCCCCCCGGGGCCGCCGCAGG
>CAZERK010000042.1:0-13789 GCA_964514515.1 uncultured Planctomycetaceae bacterium | reverse complement strand
GGCGGATATTCCACAGGCCCCCCGCCCGCCGGACTGGGATTTGTCGGGTCAGAAGGGGCGAACAAGCCCGATCCCGAATCTGCAGCCGTTTAACCCGGCCAGCCCTTCGGTCGGATCGCTCACGCCGCCGAGCGAGGACCTCCGCAGCTTCAATCCGAACACGGGCGGATCGAACGCAAGAGTATTCTGCATTCCTCCCACCGACCCCGTCAACGGCTGTGACGATCCCCCGATGGAACCGGACAGTACCGGCAACGGGTCCGGGCTCGGCACGACGGACGGCGCCGTTTACCCGGACATGTGGGACTCGAACCTCGACAGGTTTCCCGATTATTACGACGGCCCGGCGGAGTTTGATGATCTGCCTTCGTCGATGTATCACGCCCGGAGCGTGTCGGGTGTGGCGTGGGATCCCATTAGCGGGGCTTGGGGCTACGGCGGCGACGGCCGTCTCGGCGAGGTGACGTCCGCCAACAACTGGGCGAGCTACGGCGATGATCGCGGCAACGGCAATCCGGAGAGCGCCGGCAACGCCGATGGCAAGATCCCTGCGGGCGGTCCCGGTGCATACGGCGTGCACGGCTCGGGCGGTTGCGACGGCGGGAACGTGCTGAACCTCGAGTTCCTAACTTGGGACCATGCAAGGCCGAAGCCCCCGTGGCTGCCGGGTGGGACGAGCAGCAGCCCCGCGGTCGGCTGCGCCTACTACGGCTCGATCGAAGGCGAGCCTGGCGAGCCAGACCTGGACATTCTCTACACGGTGGACACCGACAACAATCGGCTGGCGTGGATCAACGTCGAGGTCGGCCAGCAAGGTTACCCCACGGGCATCGCGGGCTCGGGTTACGTCGGCACGGACACGGATCTCAGTGCCGTGTTTCGACGAGTCACCGCGATCGCCTTCGCACCGCCGCTGGTGGACGGCGACCTGACGCTGTACGCGGTGGGCGTCAACGCACAGAACACCAACGTCCTGGGGACGATCAGCTTGGATACAGGTGAGGCGACGCTCATCGCAAACATCGGTGGGAACCGAAGCATCTCGGACATGGCCTACGGCAGGATTCTGACCTTGGTGAGCGGCTTGCCGCAGGAGGTCGAGCCGGCTTCCATGTATACGCTCGTCTGGGAGGACAACCGTTCCAAGCTCTACCGCCTCGACCTGAACAACGGAGCCATGGTGTTCCGCAAGCGGATGGGCCAAATCGGATCCGGCTGCCAGGGCTTGGCCTACGACGAGCCCGTCGGCACGATCGACCCCGGCACGTTCTACACGGTGGACCTCGCGCACAAGCAGCTCGCCCGCTTTGACTGGGACGTTAACCCGGAGGATCCCAACGCGCCGGAGCGGCTGAATCTTCCCGCGGTTCCGGCGGATCCCGAGCAGAAGATCGAGTTCTCGCTCCAGGGTTTGTCGTGTCGCGCTTCCGTCCCGCTGCAGGACGTGCCCGCTGTTCTCTTTGCTGTGGACTCGACCGACCATGTGATCAAGATCGATACGGCCGACATCGAGGGCGATCCCGAAGATCCCCTCTCGGTCGAGTTGACGGCGGGTGAAGCGGATGTGCTCGGGATCCTCGGGCTCGCCGCCTTCAAGACGCGCGTCATGAAGCGGGACTTCAACTTGGACGGCCTGATCGACATGGGCGAGGTTCGAGCCGAGGGCACGGAGAACTACGCCATCGACCACACCGGTTTCACGCCGAACGACGGCGGGCCGCACGTCCTTTATCCGTTTAACCGCCGCCGCCTGACGGAGGACGTGGTGGCGGCCGCGGATTTCAGCACCGACTGGGACCTGTGGGTCATGCGCGTCGGCGACGGATCGAGCGCCGTCAACTACCTGCACTCCGTCGTAATGTTCCCGCCCGGCGTCATCGCGGACGGTTTGTCCGCGGGCGGCCGCGGCCTGTTCCATCTGCCCGCGCCAGGGATGGACCTTCCTGTCCAGGTCTTGGAGGAGCCGGGCAACCCGCTATCGCCGATCATGTTCTCCGACTTCGCGTCGCCGATGGGCGGCACGAGCGAGACGGGCGAACCGATCGAGGACGGCAGCTTTGGCAAGGGGCTTATGTGTCACGAATGGCTGCACGTCTGGGAAGGCTATCCCGACCTGTACGACTACGACGAGTATGGCGGCGGTGTGATCAATAAGCCTGTCGGCGCCTGGGACATCATGTCCGGCGGCATGGTCCATCCGTGCCCCGTGCTCAAGGAGGGTTTCCGCGGCAATTTCTTGGGGAAAGACTGGCTGGGCACGGACCACGAGCCGTGGATCGACGTCACGAGCCTGGCCGACGTGCTCGAGCCGCTGGAGGAAACCTCGATCACGTTGACGGACTATGCGTTCGATCCGTCGACGGCCGCCTTCTACTACGAGAATCCCAACAACAGTGGTGAGCGGTTCTACTTCTATCGTCTGACGTATCAGACGCCGGCGGACCCGGATGCGGTCAACTTCTCGCGCAACGCGCCGGGCGAGGGCGTCCTGGTGATGCACACGGATTTCGGAGATAACCCCGAATCCGTTCCGATCCAGCAGCGGCGCGGCGACCACTTCTCTTATCAGATCGTCCAGGCGGACGGCCTGCACCAATTGGAGAATGGCGTGAACTCGGGCGATCCAGGCGATCCATTCCCGGGCTCGGAGGACGTGACAGAGTGGAATGCGAACACGGACCCGAGCTCGCGGTGGTGGGGAAACATTTACAGCGGCCTGTGGATCACGGATGTCGAGGAGTTCACCGACTACTCCGTCGTGACGTTCTACTGGCGTCCGAAGATCGTGCCCGAGTTCCGTTACATCAACCCGCCGTCCGGCACGCTGGTCAGCGGCCGATATCGCATTCGCTACGAGGCGTTTGACGTTTACGGCGGCACGAAGATTCGGCACTTTTATGACCTGGACAACGTCGGCTATGACGGCGTGGAAATCACGCCGGTCGCGCCACAGACGAACCCGCAGCCGAAGGCCCCCGGCACCGTGACAGGCAACTTCCTCGTGCCGCTCAACACGTTGCCGGGCGATGGCAGGTACTACTTCTACACACAGATGGAGCTGGGGCCGGGAGCGGATGGCAACTATGACCAGGCCTATTCGACGCCTCGAGCGGGGTTGACCAACAAGGGCCACGGGACGATTCTCGTGTTGAACGTCAACACGAGTCTCTCGCGCATCGAGAATCTGTCGATCGTCTGCGTGGACCACTCGACGCCCGGCGCGGAGGTTTGGACGGTCGACGGGACGGTTTCGGGTCTGCAGAGCAACTACGCCACCACCGGCGCGCCGTTCCAGACCGACAGCGGCGGCGCGATCTTCAGCATCGCTTGGCAGGGAACGAGCGGTACGGGCGCCACGGTCAGCAACACGGGCGGCGTCTATAAGCTGATCGACAATGCCGCCAACTTCCAGGCGACGGACTTCAAGCCCGGCGACCAGGTGCGCATCTTGCAAGGGGCCCCTGCGCCCGGCTTCTATCCGGTCACCTGGGTGTTGGATTCGCGCACGCTGCGGCTGGCCACCAATCCCGGGAGCGGCGGGGGCGTCAGTTACCGCGTGCACAGCTTCATGACCGGCGATGGGTTTGATTTCCTGACGACCGGGTTGTCTGCCTATAGCTCCCCGATTACGTTCCTGAACGGGCAGATCGTGCGGACGACGACGCCGGTTATTGCGGTGTCGTACCCCGACGACGCGACGAATCCGAACCGCGAGGTCCCGCTTCGCGTGGAGTTCGACGGCTCTGAGTCGCTGGACGAGTTCGGCAACGCCAACCCGAACTTGACGTACCTGTGGGACCTTGGCGATGGCAACACGTCGACTCAGCAAACGGTCATCCACACGTACCAGCCCGGCACGCCGGAACGGGTTACGGTCACGCTGACCGTCACGAACACCGCGACGCAGGTTGACGGCGAGGATTCGGTGGAGATCGTCGTCAATCCGCGCGACGGCGACAGCGATGGTCACCCGGATGACGCCGACAACTGTCCGAACATTTCCAATCCCGACCAGTTTGACGGCGACGGCGACGGCGTGGGCAACGTCTGCGACAACTGCCCGACGGTCGGCAATCCGACGCAGACGGATACCGACGGCGACGGCGAAGGCGACGCCTGCGAAACGGACGCAGACGGCGACGACGTGCTGAACGACGAGGACAACTGTCCGACGGTCTACAACCCGAACCAGGCGGACGGCGACGGCGACGACGTGGGCGACGTTTGCGACAATTGCCCGGACGATGCCAACACCAATCAGAACGACATGGATGGCGACGGCTTCGGCGACGTGTGCGACAACTGCCCGCAGTTCTACAACCCCGGCCAGGATGATCCGAACGACGATTGCAATGCCAACGGCGTCCCGGACGCGTGCGACATCGGCTTCGGCACGAGCGAAGACTGCAACGAGGACGGTGTTCCCGACGAATGCCAGGACCCGGACGTCGTGGTGAACGTCGGGCCCGACCGCGACGTGGCGCCGGGCCGCACGCACGCGCCGCTGGCGCCGTCGTTCTCGGTGACAGGCGGCGTCCTACCCTACACGTATCAATGGCGGATCGTCTCGGGACCGAGCACAAGCGGCCTGACCGGCGCGAACACGGCGTCGCCGAGCTTCACGCCGCCGATGAACGGCACGTACATCGTCCGCTGCACGGTGACGGACTCGTCGGGCGGAACGTGCCGATACACGGACGAGATGACCGTAAAGGTCGCCCCTCTGGCGCTCAACGTCGTAACGGAGATGCTCGGCTGCGTGGGCTCGGCGACGCTGCCGCTCGGCGGCAATCCGACCGCAGAGGGCGGCACGCCGCCATACATCTACACGTGGACGGTAGACTCGGGGCCGTCGAGCTTCGCGCCCGCCGATCGCCGCACGGCAAACCCGACGCTCACCCCGCCTTCGGTGGAGGACTACAGCATCAGCTTGTCGGTGTCGGACTCCTCGTCGCCGGCGTACACCGCCACGGCGACGGTCCATATCGGCGTGGGCGACGGCCCGACGATTTCGGCCGGCCTCGCCGAGACGTATCACCCGATCATCACGATCGGCGACGCCTTGGCGCTGGGCGGCGCCCCGACCGCCAGCGGCGGCTATCCGCCCTACTTCTATGACTGGACCATCGAGATGACCGTGCCGGCGAACCTGGAGAGCGCGGCGGTAATCAGCAATCCGAACTCGGCGAACCCGACGTTCACGGCCAACACGAAGGGCGCCTACGTCATCCATATGGCGGTCACCGACACGGCCGGCTGCACGGCCGAGACGCAGTTCACGGTCACGGTCGTGAACGATCCGCCGTACTCGACATTCCCCGGCACGGACATCAATCCCGGGGCGTGCGGCACGTGCGGCGCGACCGGCGCGGCGTCGATGGGCTCGATGTTGGGGGCGTACTTGATGGTGCTGTCCGGACGCCGACTTGCGCGTCGAAGGAACAAGCGTTAGGCGACACGCACGAGCTGGGTAAGGCCACGATGAAGCGCCCGTTGACGGCGACGCCCCCTCAACGGCCGATTCTCTATCGGGGCGATTTGCAGGCATCCGGCTCCGGTCGATTCGCGATTGCACGTAGCGTCGGCCCCCTGCGGCCGACGCATACGGCCGATGGGTTGCCCGCTCCGTCATGCGTCGGTTGTCCCGGCGCGCCGGGAACGCGACGCGATGAACACGCGTCAGACCGGTGGGGCGCGGTCTTGAGCAGCTTACTGACCGCGGGTCGCCGCCCGTCGGATTCGTTCGTCGAGTTGTTGCCGGTACGCGGCGCGGACGGCCGGGTCGAACATCATGCGCCGATAGGGCTCCAAGAGGTCGGGGCGGTGACGACGCAGCAGCGCCTGGATGCTCGGCCAAACGCGCGGCCGCGGGTTTAGCACGTCGGTCCAGACTCGGCCGACGCCCGCCTCAGCCGCCAAGGCGTAGAGCGCGGCCAGCGCCTCGTCGGTGTCGCTGATGCCTGGCAGGAGCGGCCCGAACATGACGGCTGTCTCCAGGCCCGCGGCCTTGGCCCGCTTGAGCACGTCCACGCGGTCTGCGACGGACGGCGCCCCCGGCTCCCAAACCCTCGCCCACGATTCGTCGGGCGTCGTGATCGTCACGGACAGGCGGACGCGGCGACCGGCGAACAGGTCGAGGTCTCGCAGGACGAGCCGGCTTTTGGTCAGGATGTTGAGGTGGAAGCCGGCGTCCAGCAGAAGGCGGCAGCATTCGCGCGTCAGTCGATAGGACTGCTCGACCGGCTGCCACCCGTCGCAGGCGCTGCACGTGAAGACGCTGCCGGGGGCGAGCCTGCGGAGTTGGCGAGCCAGGACCTCGGCGGCGTTGACCTTCACGTCGACGAACCGGCCCCAGTCCTCGGCGTGGGGATGGAAGCGCTGCATGTATCGCGCATAGCAGTAACCGCAGCCGTGGCTGCAGCCGACGTAACAGTTGAACGAGTAGTCGTCGATTCCGCAGCGATTCAGAAGCGTCTTGCACCGCGTCTCGCGCACGACGATGCCCAGGTCGGGGCGCAGAACGACCTGCGGCGTCGCCTCCGCAGCGCCGAACAACGACGGCTGAAGACGCTCGCTCACGGTCGCCCCTCGGTCTGAATGCCCGCGCTGGAAGGTACACGAACGCCGCCAGACTTGTCCATGAGGGAGATGCGTCTCAGGCCGAGGGGACCATCCGACTCCATAAGCTTGTCACCAAGCCCTGAACCACTACCTCAGTGGCATCTCCTGGTTCTCCTCTCCAGAGCCCTCCCTGCTGGTGTCGCTGAGCACACACTCCACGAAGGCCAGCGCATCGTCAAGTCCAATCCTGCCGTCAGGCGAATCCTCCACATCGCCAGAGCACACATCGCGCCATTCTGGATCGCTGCTTCCAAGCACGAATTCAACAAAAAGCTGGATATCTCGTCCGTCCACTACCAAGTCGTGGTTCAAATCGCACTGCACGGGAGTCATGTCCTTGGCGATCGAAACGGAGTAATCGAACGCCCCGAGGTTGATCCAACCGACGTTCTCGGCCCACACGTAGCCAATCAGCCTACTGAGCTGCTGCGTCGGCGGTGTTGCGCACGCTATCCGCGCTGGCACCGGCATGTCGTCCAAGCCGTCGACCCCTCCGAAGTTGACCCATCCGACGTTTTCGCCCCAGGCAAGACCGGATAGGATGCCATCAGCAGCAATGTTGATTCCGAACGTCGAGGCGTCGCTCATACTGTTCGCATATGGTCCACCTCCGTTGCCAATGTTAATCCAGCCCACGTTTTCTGCCCACAATCGCCCTTCCATGAACGTATCGTGGACTATGACGCCATCACCGAGTTTGGGAGCATCATGCTGCCAATTGGTCCACCCCGTGTTCTCTCCCCAGCCGTACTTCTCACTCGGACTGATTGTGGACTCTGCATTGCTGAGAGAAACGGAGCACACACAAAGCGATACGATGTAACGCGCATAGCGCACACATCTCTCGTTCATCTGCCATCCTCCTACGCATCCTGACGGACTTGAGCGTCTCGCTCTAGACCACCTCAAAACGCCTCCCCGCGCACATCGAGTATAACCCGTTTCGCATTCCATGGGCACTTTTGGGAACTGTTAGTGGATATCGAGATTCGCCCATGGGTTTGTGTTTGCGAAACCAGACCCTGGATTGGAGACGATCTGGCCACAATGGTTGCCCGAACCTACATCATAGTTGTTTGCGTTGCCATCCGCGCTGTTTCTAATGATCAAATTGTCATCATCCTGACTAGCACGAATGCCAATTGCATTGGAAGACACATGATTGCCTTCAGCGCGGTTGTGGCAGCCGAGACGAATTCCCGCCATGCCGTCTTCGTCATTCAGTTTGCACATATTGCTCAGGATCAGACAGTCGTTCTGCGCATATATGCCATTGCGGTCATTGAACATGGTCGTGCAATTCGTTACGGTAGTTGCGACGCCCGCGTCAATTCCGTCCCCCGAATTGCTGTAAGCGGCACAATTGGCAATTGACGCGCATGAATAGCTTCGGATACCGTCAGACTGGTTCTGGTTGGCCGTACAGTCTTTGATTACACATCCTTCTCCACCGGAGATGCCATCAGCCGCGTTGTAATTCGCCGTACACCCGATGACGGTATCGTGGGCCTCGGTAAGGATCCCGGTGCCGGTACTGCTTGAGTTGGAAGTGCAATGTGTAATCGTGCATTGCCATCGCACTCTAATCCCGTGAGAGCCGTTGGAGTCAGC
Source organism: uncultured Planctomycetaceae bacterium (assembly GCA_964514515.1). Classification (GTDB taxonomy): domain Bacteria; phylum Planctomycetota; class Phycisphaerae; order UBA1845; family UTPLA1; genus CAZERK01. The sequence continues at coordinate 5,557 of CAZERK010000042.1, read as the reverse complement.
AGTACAATCAGCAATCGAGAAGCCGTCACGTACTCCAATACCGAAGCTCGCATTGCTTGCAGCGCGTATGCCAGCGATGCAGCCTCCCGATGCGTTAAGTAGATTCAGTCCAGCCTGCCCCCACGACTTCAAGATACCATTACGGACAGCAATATCGTTGACCGTGGATGGCGCGCAGACTCCATCCAATGAGCCGGTGACGCCAAGAAGTTCGAAGCCATTCAGATCCAGGGACACGCCGTCTGCGGCAATCTCAATGCCGCTCTTGCCGCTCTCACCGAGGATGTTGCCAGTGAGGTAATAGGAGCCGGGTGCTGCGATCCTGAAGACGGAGTCCGCGTCTCCTGGGGTAGTGGCGACGTTTACTGCAGTCCGCGGCTCTACATCGGTCAGCGTCTTCATCGTGGGCTGAATGGGCCCTTCAGGCGGATTCAGATCACCAGCGCCAGCCAGCCGCGCGCCGGGACCTGTGAAACCGGCGCAGAGCAACACAGTGGTGAACAACATCTGCCTTTGCATGAGCACGTCCTCCTGTGTCTAGAAGTAGCATTCAAGGCCAATTACGTTGGCCTCTGACTCGCCGTTCCGAGGCAGCCAGCCTCCCAGCAGTCACGCGGCGGTCCGTGCCGTTGTCTTTCACGGCTTGTCGCACAGCGTACGCACGCGGGAGGCAAGACGTTTCGATGTCTTCGCGTTTCTCTGGAGGCATCGAAGTGGAGCCTCTATATCTCGTGCGGCAAAACGACTTGCAGGGCGCAAAGAAACCGGTGAGTGTACACCAGGATTATGGTTGGACGGCCTGGCAATGGCGGTAAGCTCCTTCTTTGCAGCAGGTTATCCCTCGGTGGATTCTCTGAAGTCAGCGGCAACTACGTGGTGTACGCAGCAGTCCAACTCAGACGAGACTGTGAGGATTCTGCCGGGTGGGGCTGCTCACGCAGTTCGCGACGCTTCTTCTAAAACTCCGGCCAGTCCGGCCACAGAAAGACGCCGAGGTGGAGCAGCGCGAGCGTGTAGAGGCCGGCGACCACGTCGTCGAGGACGACGCCCCAGCCGTGCGGCAAGCGCCGCTCGATCCAGTTGGCGGGCCAAATCTTGGCGATGTCGATCGCCCGTTCCAGGAGAAACGCCGCCACGACGATCTGCCAGGTCGGCGATAGGCCGATCAACGCGACGAGATAGCCTGGTATCTCGTCGATGACGTTCTTCTTGCTGTCCTTTTCGTTCAGGATGCGGTCCGTGTGCCCCGCGACCCAGATCGACAGCAACGTGAACGCCGCGGTGAAGAGCGTGTACGCCGGTCCGCTCAGCTTGAAAGCGAGCGACAGCAGCAGGTACAGCGGCACGCCGACGACCGCCACCGCGACGGTCCCAGACGCAAACGGCACGAAGCCGAGATAGGCCAGCGATCCGACGAACAGCAGCAATTGCTGCGAAGGCGTGCGCTCGGCGGACTGCGGTGTCGTCGATGGCTGCGACATGGCTCCGAGTATGCCAGGACCGGCCGGGCTTGGCAATCGGGACCGACGCCGCGATCCTATCTGTCAACAGGATTGAGGAACTGCGGCGGACGGGCCAGCCTCGCGAGCGCAGGGCACAGCATGGTCTTAGCGCTCTGCAATCCGCTGGTCGAGTCGCCGCATCGCTCCCGCGGTCGAGCGGAGATACAATCGAATCTCGCGAGACGCGCAAACGACCGCGCGCTGACGGGAGTCGCGATGACGCCGACCCACGATCTGTTCAACTCCGCACGATGGTACGACATGGGCGTCAACTGGCAGGCGCGGCTCGGCCGCGAGGTGCCCGTCTTCAAGGATGTGTTCGGGCCACCGGGTCCGTTGGGCCTGCTGGACGCGGCCTGTGGAACGGGACGGCACGTCGCCGCCCTGGCTCGCGAAGGCTATCGCATGACGGGGTTGGACCGCTCGGCGGACATGCTGTCGGTCGCCCGCGAGCACCTGGACCGTAGCGGTGCGGAGGCGACGCTCGTCGAGGCTTCGATGGAGGATCTCCCGCCGGGCGTCGGTCCGCTGGATGGCGTGTATTGCGTGGGGAACTCGCTTGCCGCGACCGGCAGCCCGGAGGCGGCCAGGCGGTCCGTCGTCTCCATGGCGCGCGTGCTGGCGCCCGGCGGACGGCTCTTCGTGCAGATCCTCAACTTCGAGAAGCTGCGGCAGCAACGGCCGGCGGTCCGCGGCCCTCGCGTATGCCGCCTCGGCGACACCGAGTACGTCTCGACGCGCGTCTTCTCGTTTCAGGGCGACTTCGTGGAGATCGCGAACGTGACGCTCTGGCGGGAGGACGGTTGGCGGCAACACGCCTTCTGCGGCCGGCTGTACGCGGTGTCGGCGGCGGAGCTGTGCGCCTGGTCAGCCGAGGCCGGGCTGATCGTCGACGCGCTGTACGGCAACTACGACCGCGTGCCGTTCGACGCGGCCGCGTCCGACGACGTGATCCTCCTCGCCCGCAAGCCAGGCCCGGCCGCATGACCGGTGCGCAGGCTTGCCGCTCGCTCAGACCTCCTCCAGCTTCGTCAGCCAACGTTCGATCCGCCTCTCCGCGCCGTGACGCCGAGCCATGAACTCGCGGAGCCGGGCGGCGAGGATTCGGGGCGCCCGTTTGAGCAGCGACAGATGGAACGTCCCGAGCAGGCCGGCCGGCCCCAAGCCTCGAAGCTGACGCAGCGTCTCGACGTAGCCGCCAGCGAGGGCCCGTCGGCTTCGCCACAACATGCGCAACGGGACGTTCTTGAGCACGACGTACCATCGGTTGCGACACAGAAGGAAGGCGGCATGCGCGTCGAGCGGCGTTCCGCCTGCTGGTGGGGGTACGTAGTCCGCGACGGATTCGGCGACTCGCAGGCAGCGGCAACCCCGAAGCTGAGCCCGAATACCCCAGTCGACGTCCTCGTAGTACGCGTGCAGCGCCTCGTCGAAGGGGCCGACGGCTTGCAGCGCGGCACGACGGTAGAGGCCTGCTGTTGCGGATGGGGCGAGCGTCTCGTGCGGGTTCGCAGCGCGCGTCGGAAGTCCCGTAGCGTCTCCGTCGGCCGCGGTCTCCATCGCGGGCGCACCGTCGCCCGAAATCGCCGGTCGGCCCGTCATGCTCCCGTCGATTGCCGCCTCCGTCGCGCCGTCTCGGCCGAGGACGTTCGAGCCGGATTCCTGCGAAGGGCCGCTGCTGCCAGACAAGCTGGCCCCGTCGCGCCAATCGAAGGCGTGCGTCGGATGGGCGACATGCCCGCCGTGACAGGACCTTGTACGGCGGGCTGATTCGCTGGTCGTCGAATCGAACAACAAGCCGGATCCGACTGGGGCGAGCACGCCGCCGGCGCCTTCTCGGCGGATCGTCGGAGCGAACGCCGCGACGTCGGGATGGCTCTCGGCGGCTTGAACCAGGGCGGACAATGCGCCCGGCGACAGCAGGGTCCGAGGACTCAGCAGCAGCACGTACTGGCCGCCGGCAAGATGGACCGCATCGTTCGCCGCTTGCGCGAAGCCAGCCTCCGCGCCGCAGCATGACACGCTGACCTCCGGGTGCTGCTCCGCCAGCGGTTCGAGCACGCCGTTCGCCGATGCCGCCGAGACAATAACTTGCAGGTTGGCATGGCCTGCCCCCTTCAGAGAATCCAGGCATCTCGGCAGCGTCTCGACGTCGCCCTGGCACACGACGACGACGCTGACTTCGACTGAAGCAGGATCATCGCGTGCGGATGATACCTGGCTGCGATCATGCCCGGCCGGCTTTGCTCCGGATTCAAGCGAGGAGCCTTGCGCTTCGAGCCGTGCAATTTGCGATTGCGCATCGTCGAGGCGGCGCCGCAAGTCCGCCTCCATCGCACGGCTGGCCTCGATGTACGCGATTTCCGGCTCCGCCTCCGCCAGCATGGCCAGCAGCTCGCGGTGCGGCAGGTGCGGCTCGTTCAGATAGTAGCTCCTCGATTCCAGCCGTCTGGCGATCCATGCGTCGATGCCGCCGACGTTCGAGTCCTTGTAGCTCGCGTAGTAGCGGAAGCGCTTCCATTCGTAGGGTTCCGTGAGGATGCCGTTCTCGCGTGCGAATCGCCACGACTCCGTGCCCGGCAGCGGCATCAGGATGTTGATCGTCGACCGATGCAGCTTGCCCTGGACCACGTTGCGGCGGATGAACGAGAACGTCTGCCGCACGTCGTCGCGGGTCTCGCCCGGGCTCCCGACGACAAAGGAGCAGATCGTCGTGATGCCGTGATCGTGCAGCAAATCCAGCGCACGCTGATTGACCTGCACGGAGACGCTCTTGCCCTTGAGTTGCTGGAGGATTCTGTTGGAGCCGGACTCCGCGCCGAACGAGACAAAGGACGTGTTCAGGCGTCGCAGCAGTCCGCAGACCTCCTCGTCCACGAGGTTCGCCCGGACGGCGAATCCGAAGGCCGTATGCCGGTTGAGCCCCCGTTCTTCGATGCCCTGGACGATGCGCTCGAACCGCCGGCGGTCCGCAATCACGAGGTCGTCCCAGAAGAGCAACTGCGGCCACGGCTTGCGGCGAAGCAGCGAAGCGACCTGCTCCAGCACGTACTCGGCGGAGAAGAACCGCGTCCGCTGCCAGAACGCCGTCGAGGCGCAGAACGTGCATTTGTAGGGGCATCCGCGCGAAGAAAACAGGTACGGCGGCGAGTCGCCCTCCATCGTCGGGAACGGAATCCGATCCAGCGGCTCAATCGGCGCGTTGGGCGGATTCACGCGGACCTGTCCCGGCCCGTCATGGAAGGCGCTGCCGAGATTGCCGCGCAGCGCCTGCTTGTCATGACCGCCGGCGACGTACGCGTCCACGATCTCGTGGAGCGTCGACTCGCCCTCGAACATCACGGCCAGATCGTAGGCAGGCGGCAAGGTTTCCGGAAGGAACGAGACATGATGCCCCCCCAGGATCAGCAGCGCCTCCGGGAACGTCTCCCGGGCCTCCCGGCCCATGGCGATGACTTCCTCGAAGTTCTGCGTCAAGCCGGACACGCCGACGATGTCGACGCCGCGGGGAACGTCGGCGAGCCGCTGGTAATACTCGATCGAGAGCGCATCGCGATAACGCGAGTAGGCCAGCAGGTAGGACTTGAGCTGGGCGTGAAACGCCGGGCGGTCGTACGCCAGGTCGTGCACGCATCTGGACTCAAGAAAGGCGATTTGCGTCACGGGCATCCACGCGAAAGCGGCTCACGCCTTCTGCAAGATGATGCAGCCTTCGATCAACATGTCTCGCTTCGCATCCAGCGAAAACGACTGCTCGAATTCTCGGACGTCGGCCCACGCCCAGTCCGGCAGCGCCGCCGGCTCGCGCTTGAGCGCCTCTTTCAGCATGAAGCGCATCTGCGTCTCAAACGGGCGTTGCACATCATCGTAGATGTAGTCCGTCTCGTGCAAGGAGAAGACGAGGCACCTCGAGAAGCCGTGCAACGCGGCCTGCTCGTCGAAGAAGCTCCGCGTGAAGAGCCATTTGTCCTCGAATGCCCGGATGCGTGGGTCCGACTTGGCGCGGCCCTTGCGGATGTCAATCTGCTGAAACAACGTCCCGAAGAACGCGCGGA
>CAZERK010000041.1:12379-13836 GCA_964514515.1 uncultured Planctomycetaceae bacterium | reverse complement strand
GTCGCCGAGCGGGCGCGCCATTGGACTCGCTCGATGCTCGGCCAGGGGCGCGGCCTGGATTGCCTCCGACGGAAGCCAGGTCCAGGCCTCAGCGTGATGAGTTTGATGATCGCGTTGGGTCGCGTGGTCGGAGCTTGAACAGGGTTCCCGCAACGACTGGCAAGGAGACCGAACCGATGCAATGGTTCTACAATAGGCGATTTCTGGTCTTGGTGGCCGTGGCGATGCCGATCTTGCTCACGGCGTGCGACGATGACGACGACCATTCGCTCAGCGCCCACGGCGTCATCAACGTCATCTACGCGATCGGAGACGTTGTTCTGGCGATTCTCGACCGGGTGCTCTGACGATGGCTCCGGTTCGGAATCGCCGATTCGCACCGCTGTCAGAGCCGCCGGTCTTGTACGTGTTTGGCGTTCGGCACGGAGGCGCCGATGTAGCGTCCGCCCCCCGTGGCCGACGCAGGGGACAAGCGGGCTTCGACGGCGAATAGGCGTCGCCCGCAGGGGGGCGACGCTACACACAATCGTGAATCGGTCTATCGGTCCCTGGCGTCGCACAGACAAGCGGCCAGGTACTCCGCGATGTGCAGCGGCGTGACGCCGGTATGATGCTCGATCTGATGCCGGCAACTGAAGCCGGAGACGACGACGTCCGCGTCCCCGCGCCGCCGGACGGCCGGGAACAATCGCTGCTCGCCGATGGCCCGGGCGACGTCGTAATGCTCAACCTCGTGGCCGAACGAACCCGCCATGCCGCAGCACCCGCTGTCAACCTCGCGGGCGCCGCCGCACGCCGCGGCGTTTAGCACGCGCAAGGCGTCCGCCGTACCGACCAGCGCCTTCTGGTGACAATGCCCGTGATACAGCGCATGTCGTACACCTGCCGGGATTCGTAGCGCATCGGGCCGTTGGTTTAGGATCGGCGCGACGAACGTCTCCAAGAGCACGGCATGGCTGGCGACCTTCTTGGCCGACGCGGAGCGGACAAGCTGCGGATACTCGTCGACAAGCGTCAGCAGGCAACTTGGCTCGGTCCCGACGATGGGCGTCCCACGCTCGGCATAGGGCGACAAGACGGCGATGTTTCGTTCGGCCAAGCGGCGGGCTTCGCCGAGCAGGCCCTTGCTGATCGCCGGACGGCCGCAGCACAGCGTCGGCGGTACGAGCACATCGTATCCCAGGGCCTCCAATACCTTGACCGTCGCCACGCCGACCTGCGGCGTGTAGTAGTTCGTCCACGTATCGACGAAGTAAACAACCTCGTGGCAGGCGACTTCGTCGCGGAGGTCCTCACGGCAGGCGAATTCGCGGTGGCCGGCTTCGCAGGGGACGGCCAGGCTGCGGTCGACGTCATGGTGGACGTCTACGCGGCGATGTTCGCTATCGCTGCTCGATTCGACGCGCCCGCGACGATGCGCCGCAAACCAGCTTCTGAACGTCCGACGGGCGAACCGC
>CAZERK010000041.1:2782-12369 GCA_964514515.1 uncultured Planctomycetaceae bacterium | reverse complement strand
CTGCTGCTAAAGCCACCGGGCCGGCCGCGATTGCATCAGCCAATTGCTCATCGGGGCAAACCGGCAGCCCCAGGCCGCCAGACGCGGCGTCGCCGCAACCAGTTGGCTCCTCCGAGGCACGCCCTGGCGCTGTTGACGCCGGGCTAGCCATTCCGCCTTCAGCCGGGCCATGTCCACGCCGGTCGGGCATTCGGACTTGCACGCCTTGCAGCTCAGGCACAAGTCCATTACGTCCGCCAACGCCTCGTCGTCGAGCCCCTGGATCAAATCGAAATCCGACAGGGCCAGCCGAAGGGCGTTCGCGCGGCCGCGCGTGCTGTCCTTCTCCTCGCCCGTCGCCATGAACGACGGGCACATCGTTCCGGTGCCACGCTTGCGGCACTCTCCGCCGCCGCTGCACATCCCGGCGAGGCCCGCCATGCCGCCGTACGCCGAGAAATCCAGGCAGGACGCGGCCTCGTCGATGCCGGCCGATGCCGGGGACGGTTCGCCCCGTTCTTGACGCTTGTCCCCGATCCTCTCCCCGGCCGCGTCTCCGGCCGAGGGCCGGTATCGGAGGCTCTCGGTCATCGGCAGCGGAGAGACGATCTTGCCGGGATTGAAGAGGCCCTGCGGATCGAACGCCGCCTTGAGCCTGCCAAACGCCTCGACGATGCGCGGCCCGTACAGCTTCTCCAGCCAGACCGACCGCACGATGCCGTCGCCGTGTTCGCCGGTCATCGTGCCGCCGAATTCGATGACGAGCGAACTCACGCGGTCGGCGATGCGTCGCATCCGCTCAACGTCGTCCCGCCGCTTCAGGTTCAGGACAGGCCGGATGTGCAGACAGCCGGATCCCGCGTGCGCGTAGCAGCCGATCCGCTCGATGCTCTCCTCCGTCATGATCGCCTGCAGCCGCTCGACGTACGCCCTCAGATGCCGGGGATCGACCGCCGTATCTTCGATGAACGCGTGCGGCTGAGAGTCGCCCGGGCGGGACATCTGCAACCCCAAGCCGTTCTTTCGCACCGCCCAGACGTCGGCCTGAGCCGCCGGCGTGGTCAGCACGGGCCACGCATAGCCGCATCCGCGCGATTGCAGATCCGCCGCCAAGGCGTGAAGCCGTTCCGCCAGCCGGTCCGCCCGGTCGTCGTGCATCTCGACCACCAGAATCGCGTCCGGCTCGCCCTGCAGGAACGTCCGTCGCCGGGCGATCGTGGGGTTCCGCTTGGCAGCATCGAGGATCGCCCGGTCGACCAGCTCGACGGCCGCGGGCCCATGCTCCAGCATCAACGGCGTCGCTTCCAGCGCCGCGAGCAAGTCCTCGTAGTGCGCCACCAACAGCCCCTTGTGCGGTGGCAACGGCGTAAGCTGAAGCGCCGCGCCGACAACGATGCACAGCGTGCCCTCGCTGCCGCAGATCAGGGCCTGCGGGTTCTCGACGCGCCCGTTTGCGATCCGGAGTCGGTCGAGGCCGTAGCCCGCGTTGCTTCGTCCGACCTTCGGAAATCGTCGGGCGATCTCCTCGCCGCAGTCGCGGAGCACCGACAGCAACGTCTCCTCGCATCGTCGGACCAGGGCGTTTCTCGTTTGAAAGTAGCGTCGGCCCCCCGTGGCCGACGCCTGTTGCCGAGGATGTTCTGCTTCGTGATACGTTGGCCATCCCGGCGCGCCGGGAACGCTACGCGCAAACGTAGAACGCTGCAGGTTGCTGCCCGGCGACGGCCTGGCCGAGTCCGCAGCAGTTCCGGTTGCTCCGGAGGTTGTCACGCCCGCGGCATCCTGCGGCATCAAACCGTCATCCGCAGCCGGCGACCGTCCATCCGAAACGAAGCTTGCGCTGATGCCCCAGGTATGCCGCGAACCGTCGGACAGCACGACGTCCAAGCCGAGCACGTGGTCCACCGTCCGGCCGTACAGGATCGACCGAGCGCCGCAGGAGTTGTTGGCGATCATGCCGCCGAGCGTGGCCCGGTTGCTCGTGGCGACGTCGGGCGCGAAATGCAGGCCGTGCGGCACCAGCACCGCGTTGAGCTCGTCGAGCACGACGCCCGGCTCGACGACGGCGATCCGGCGGTCGGCGTCCACGTGCAGGATGCGGTTCATGTAGCGGGAACAGTCCATGATCACGCCGCGATTGATCGCGCCGCCGGTCAGACCTGTGCCCGCTCCGCGAGCGGTGACCGGGACGCCATGCTCGCGGCAAACGCGGACCGTCGCCGCCACGTCTGCGACGCTTCGGGGCAAGACAACGGCATCGGGGACGATTTGGTAGATGCTGGCATCAGTCGCGTACAACGATCGAGTCAAACGGTCCGCCCGAACGTCGCCGCTGATGGCTGCGATGAGCCGGTCGATCGCCGCGGTCATACTGCGCATCCTGCAGCGAGATCCTGGCGCGTCTGCTTGAGGTCCATCGTCGTCCTAGAACGGAAGCTGCTGGGCGATGCGCGGCATCATGTACTGGAGCGATTCCTCTTCCGCCGTCCAGGTCCCGATCAGGTAGCGCCCCGTCGGCTCCAGCACGTTGGTCGACTCCCAGAATCGGTCCGGCGCGTGGGCGATCGTGCTCATGCTCTTGACGTGGGCCCGCCGTGCCGTCGGCTCATCGGGATACTGGACGAGCCAGACGACGTTCGGCCGTTGTCCCTGCGGCACCTCGTAGCAGCAGATGCACATCAAGGCGTCGCCGCCGAGCCCCAACACGTCGCTCACCTGGTCCGCGTCGAAGGTCGCCGCCAGCCCCAGGTCGACCTGCGGCAGGCAGGACAGGTGCCGCAGAAGCCATCGTCTGCCGGCGATGGCCGAATCCGTCGGCATGAAGCCGGCGATCTCCGGCAGGTGGGTGCGAGGAATTCGGCTGGCGATCTGCGCCAGCAAGGCGCTCATCTGTTCCGTCGCGGCGGCCCCGCCTGCGTCGCTCCAGACGTGCAGATAGACCTCGCCCTGCCAACAATGCAGATGCGTGCCGTCCGCCCGCTTCTCCAGGCGGGCTTCTCCGCCCGCTTCGATGGGCTCAGCCCGGCCGGACTGGCACGTCATCAGGCCGTAGGCGTCCTCCGGCGATGGAGCCTTCAGGGCGACGACCTTCGCAACCAAGGGACGAGTCCCCGCGTGCAGCGCATACGCACACGATGCCGCATACTCCACGCGGAAGTACTTGAAGATCGCCGCCTGCGTTTCGGGCAGGAACTCCGCCAGCCGGTCCGCCCGAGCCAGCCGAATCGGTTCGTGCTTGACCCAATCGCCGATCGTGTAGCTGGCTGGCAGCCACGACGGTCCGTTGGGATCGTCTTGGCCGTCCACGCCGCTCACGCGGGTGGGCGACGGCTCGGCCGATCCGGAAGGCGATCGAGGTTCCGCGGAAGGCGTCGCCGTGCCGGCCGCCGGTTCGGCAGATGGCTCCGGAGTCGCTTCAGCCGGCGCGCTCGCGGCCTTTTGCGCGCCTGTCTCCTGTTCGCGGCAGGCTGTCATCAGCAGGACCAATACCAAGACGGGACCGAAGAAGACGCCTACGAGCAGTCTCTTGTTGGGCGGCCGATGGGACATCGCGAGACTCCAAGAAGGGCGGATTGGACAGATTGTATGCCTGTCGCACGGTTTGGTTCGTCGTCGGCGAGTCGAGGGCGTATTGTAACTCCGCGGCAGCGCAGGGCAATCGCCCGATCCCCGCCAAGACGCGCGAAGTCTCAACCGGTGCGAGCCTCCGGCTTCGGCCTGGGAGCACCCGGCCTTGGCCGGGGGGTAGCAGCGTTGACGCGCAGGCTGCACCGATTTGAGAACGAGGCCTGTTCGTGCAAAACGCGCGTTGCTCAACGACGAGGCCGCCCGCTGCCAAGGCCCGCGGTTTTCATCAGGACGCCTGTCGTTCGACGTTGCTTGAGAGCCCGGGCCCAGCTCAGGCCACGGTGGCGCTCGGATGTCGCGGGAGGCCGACGGCCCGCTGGCCGTCAGCCGTCAAGACGTGCTCAGCCTGGTCTAACGTGAAGCAGCTCTTGCCCATCAGCTCGCGGTTGCGTCGCGCTTCGGGGCCGTTCCAGGCTTCGTCCACGCCGCCGACGTGGGCGTAGTCGTGATTCTGATGCACGGCCGTCACGCATGCCGTCGCATCGACGACAAGGGCGCCTCGCTGCATGGCATGGCACGGCAGCCAGTTGTCCCAGCCAGGCCGACCGAGCGCGAACGGCGGCAGTTGGTCAAACAGGTCTCGTGGGAAGACGAAGTAGTCCATGCCGGTCTGCGGATGCAACGCTCCGTGCGAGCGCACGAAGGCTCGCAGCTTGGATTCCCATCGCGGATCGTTGAACGGCCACGGCTGCGTCAGATCGACGTCCCATCGCTGTCCGACCATCAGGAAGCGGGGCGTCGTCTCGCGAAGCCGACGGGCCGTCGCGAGCAGATCAGGCGTTAGGATGATGTCGGCGTTGACGTAGCAAAGCAGATCGTGCGAGCCGAGTCGTCGGGCCTGTTCGAACAGGCTGCTGATGAGCGGCGTGCCAAACTCGTTTCGGGCGACGCTCGCGACGTGCCGAACGCCGTGCCGAGCCGCGGCCGCCTCCGCGCCGTCCTCATCGCCAAACAGGAGAACCTCGCAGCCTTCGCCAAGCAGCGTCCAGCTTCGAATCGCGTTGTGCTGGATCACCGCGACGTGGCCTGCAAACGGCTTGGGACAAGCGAACAACGTCAGCATACCGGGGCTCCGATCCTTGTTCCGGCGCGTCTTGACAGAGCCGCGACCGTGAGGGAGCGATCTTCGCGTTTGGCGTGCGGGACCATCCTGCGCAGTCGCGCCTCGCCTCGTCCTCCGGTGTCTGTCCCCCCCTCATGGGTCACCGGCTCAAACGACGCTCAGCCCGTTCGACCTCCGCCGTCCACCATCAGGCGGAAACAGCCAAGCGCGCAACGGTTCTCCAAGGGGTCGAGCGAATCCGCGACGGCGACGAAATCCAGCGCCGTTCCCCGGCCGCTGATCGTCCAGCGATTGCGCTCATCCTTGCACCAGTAGAGCTCCTCGACAGCCGAGTAGCCGGCGAGCAGCAGCGGGAGGCGCTTCGCCCCGTAGATTCGACATCGCGGTGCGAACACCGCATCGCGGCCGAGCGGAATCGTCAGTAGCATCGTGCCCGTCGGCCTCATCAATGCCCGAAGCCGGGCCATCGCCGCGAGGTCCCCGTCCGGCAGGCTCTCCGCGATGCCGTAGCGGCCGGCCAGCCCCACGTGTTCGACCGTCGAGCAGTTGATGACGAGATCGAAGGCGGACTCGGGCAGCGGCAGGTCGAGGATGTCGCCTTGCAGAAATCGCAGCCGCGGATGTGCAAACGGCCAATCCTGGGGCTGAAGATCGACGGCCGTCACGTTGAACCCGCGTTGGGCCGCCATGAGCGCCGGCAGTCCGCAGCCTGCCCCGAAATCCAGCGCGTCGCCCGGCCCCGACGGGAGTCTGGCGGCGATCCACGACCATTCGACGTCACGGTCTCCCATGAGGTTGATGCTCGTCGTCTTCTCATCCATCACGGGGTCCTGCTCAGGAGTTGTTTCAGAACCGCCCGTTGTTGCGATGAAGGTGACGCAAAGGCGCCCTTCGGCGAGGCGTCCGTCTCGGCGGCGACAGGGACCGTCGCGACCTCCTCGATCAGCAGATCGCCGACGGCCGTTCGTCGTTCTCCGGGGATCGCGATGAGGTTCTCGTGAAAACGGTCCTTCCGGGGGCACGGCCGCAGTCGACCGTCCGGCTCGATCGAGAACCAATCGAAGCCAAGCGGCGTCAGGCAATCAAACACCTCGACGCAGCGATAGCCCCACGGTTCGGCGCGGACGTCCGCCAATTCGCAGAGGATCACGGGACGGCTCTGCCCGCCCAGGAGCCGCGAGGCGCCCCGTAACAAGTCCAGCTCCGCGCCCTCCACGTCCATCTTCAGGAAGTCGACGCGTCCGACGCCCAGGCGCGAGACGTGCGCGTCGAGGCTGTCGACGCAAACGTGGACGCGCCGGATTGGCTCGTCCACGTTGGGCGGGCGCAGACTATTGCACCCGGTCTCGATCCCCAGGCAGATGAAGAACTCAACCTCGCCGGGACCGTCGCCAACGGCCGAAGGCACGACCTCGACGTTCCTGCACCGATTCAGCCGCAGATGCACGTGCAGCATCCGCCGTTCTCGCGGCGAGGGCTCGAACGCGACGACGCGCCCGGCGGCGCCGACGAGTCGTGAGGCCAGAACGCTGTAGAGCCCGTGATGAGCCCCGACGTCCAGCACGGTCATGCCTGGCCGCAAGTACCTTTGAACGAAGAGTTGCTCGCCTTCCTCGAAGCCGTCTCGGCGGCGGACGTGCCGGCCGATGACGTCGTCGTCTCGGGCCAGCCACCATCCGCCCCACGACAGGCGGCAAGGCAGCGGCACCTTGCCCCAGGCTTGCCGCAGCATCTTCCGCACGCGCCAGGACAGGCCGCGCCGCCTTGGCCGAACGACCGGGCAGTCTTGCATCGCGTTCACGATTCTGCCTCCGCCGCTGCCACGGGGATGTTCGAACGGGCGACGTCGACTGCATCGCCGATGATCCGGTACCGCGCCGGATCCTCCAGGTCGCCGCCGCACTCTCGGACCGCTTGCCGCCGGAGCGCGGCTCTCTCGTCTCTCGACAAGCCGGTCTCCACGATGATGTTCCGAGCCCGTTCCGCGAACGGCTGGTTCAGCTCGTCGAAGCGATGCTGCAATTCGCCCGGCCCAAACTCCGTGTTGACGATGACGTTGTCCGCAGCGGCGCCGGTCTGGAACTGACGACCGTTCGTCGTGCTCGGGTCGATCCGTCCAAGCTCGACGCATCGCGCCCAGCCGCTCGTGCCCGGATAGGGCGTATAGAGGTGAGCGGCCACGTAGTCGATCGGTTGCCGGAGGAACCAGCGGGCGGATTCGTCCAGCTCCGCGGGCGTCTCGTCGATGTAACCGCAGATCATGTTGCCGAGCGAAGCGATGCCATGACGACGGCACACCTCGACGGCTCTTTCGTGCTGATCGAGCCGCGCCTTGCCGCGCTTGAGCGCGTGCAGGACGCGCGGACAGCCGGACTCGAACCCGAATTCGACGCGTACGCAGCCCATCCGCGCGAGCAACGCCGCGCGTGCGTCGGTCATGAAGGCGCCGATGGACTCGCAGTCGAACCGGAACCGGCCGGCCCAACCGCGCTGCTCCAGAATGTCGCACAGTTCTTGAAGCCAGGTCCGTCGCGTCGTGAAGTTGTCGTCGAGGAAGATCACGAAGTTCAGATCGTATGTTGTCAGGACGGATTCGAGCTCCTCCGCGACGTAGCGCGGCGAGAATAGCCGCACGCGGTCGGACCACATCAAACTGGAGGAGCAGAAATCGCAGCGGCCGAACGGGCAGCCGCGCGACGGCATGAGCGACGTGCCTTTCGCATAGAGGCCGTGCGCCATGCGGCCGGCTCGGGCGTATCGCGACATGCGGAACAAGTCACGGGCCGGCGGGGGAATCTCGTCCAGGTTCTCGATTAGGGGCCGCGGCGGCGTCTTGAAGAGACGGCCGTCTCGCACGAAGGCGATGCCCGCAATGCGCTCGCTCGCCGCCCGCCCCGTCTGCACGAAGTTCCGCACGATCTCCAGAAACGTGGCCTCGCCCTCGCCGAGCACGCCGACCTCGAACGGGCTGTCCAACAGATCCTCCGGTGCAACGGTGACGTGTACGCCGCCGGCGATGAGCGGCGCCCGGCTGACGGTCCGGACGAGGCGGCCGATCGCGATGGCCCGATCGAACGTCGGCGTCACGGTCGTGACACCTACGAGGTCGGGCTGAAAGCGGGTCACGATGTCGAGGAGATTCGTATCGACGTTCTCGTCAAACAGTCGAAACTCGACGGCATCGCCCAGGTGCTTCGTGACGTAGGATGCCAGGTACCCCAAACCCAACGGCGGGTGCAGCGCGGGATACTTCGGATTGACAAGCAGAATTCGCGGCATCGAGCCTCCGGGCCGGCGGACCCCCGACGCGCCCGGCGTGCTGGCCCGTCGCCGCTAGGATTATCGGGCAGAGATCATCGCGACTTGAGCGGACGGCCCCGCCGGTCTGGATTGCGAGGGGGTGAACGCAGCGACTCATGAACGCGCGTTCACGCCTGCGAGACGGACGGCGCAGATGGGTCTTGCTGAGGCGGCGGCCCTTCGTCGGACGATGGAGAGACCTCGCGACGGTCCGGGGCGAACAGCACGAACGCGGCGACGGCGAGTCCGCCGGACATCAGCAGCAAAACAGGGGTCAGGGATGGATCGAGGAACAGGTCGATCAGCCCGTATTGCTGGGCCCGCTTCTCGGTCTTGAGCGTCCACGCAGGCCAGTTGTTCGGAAGCTTGAGGGGGCTCACCCAATCCGGCTCCTTCGGTAGTTCCAGGCACGGCGGGGCAAAGCCGGGCGGCAGCACGGGCAGGACGACTTCGTTCGGCTTGCGGTACTGAAGGTCGAGGATGGCCAGACGCTCGTTGATAACCGCGTCTTGGGCGAAGGCCTTAACCAGTCCTTCGCGGTGCTGCACCTCCGTCTCGAGTCGATCAATCGCCGCCTGGATGCGCTGCTCCTCGGCAAGCAGGCCGCAATAATCGCGAAGCACGGGCAGCAACGTCGTCGGTGCGTAGAGGCAAAACGCCAGCAGCGTCAACAGGACGAACATCATCCGGTGGCCCAGCGGGCTGTAGGGCCGCCCGTCCGGGACGGCCTTCGACGCACGCTGTTGACCGCCCGCCTCTGTCATGACGCCCTGTCGACCCGGGATAAGAAGCCAGCGTGGTGCATTCGCGTTCCTACCGATTCCAGAGCGTGCCGCCGAAGACGGCCTGGTCGCCCAGATGCTCCTCGATGCGCAGGAGTTGGTTGTACTTGGCGATGCGGTCCGTCCGCGAGACGCTGCCCGTCTTGATCTGGCCGGCGTTCGTCGCCACGGCGAGATCGGCGATGGTCGTGTCCTCGGTCTCGCCGCTGCGATGGCTGACGACGGCCGTCCAACCGGCGCGGTGGGCCATGTCGATCGCCGCGAACGTCTCCGTGAGCGTCCCGATCTGATTGAGTTTGATCAGGATGCTGTTGGCGGCTCGCTTCTGAATGCCGGTCGCCAGACGCCGCGTGTCGGTCACGAACACGTCGTCTCCGACGAGTTGGATCTTCTCGCCGAGCTTCTCGGTCAGCTTGCCCCAGCCGGCCCAGTCGTTCTCCGCCAAGCCGTCCTCGAGGCTGCGGATCGGCCATTGCTTGCACGTCTCGGCCCAGTATTCGATCATTGCCGACGCGTCGATGACCTTGCCGGGATTGCTCTTGAAGAACTTGTACTTGTCGGGCGCGCCGGCCTCGTTGGCTAGTTCGCTCGCCGCCGGATCGAGGGCGAAGAAGACCTGCTCGCCCAGCTTGTAGCCGGCCTTCTCCACGGCCGTCGCGATGACCTCAAACGCCTCGTCGTTCGACTTCAGGCTGGGCGCATAGCCGCCCTCGTCGCCGACCGCCGTGTTGTATCCGCGGTCCTTGAGCACCTTCTTGAGCGCATGGAAGATTTCCGCGCCCCAGCGCAGGGCTTCGCGGAAGCTGGTCATCGAGACCGGCATGATCATGCATTCC
>CAZERK010000041.1:0-2772 GCA_964514515.1 uncultured Planctomycetaceae bacterium | reverse complement strand
CGGGCTTCGCGGAAGTTCGCCGCGACCCACGGCTGGATCATGAACTCCTGGAAGTCCACGCTGTTGTCGGCGTGTTTGCCGCCGTTGAGGATGTTCATCATGGGGACGGGGATGACATGCGCACGGCACCCGCCCAGGTAGCGGAACAACGGCTGGCCGCACGCCTCAGCCGCCGCCCGGGCGACGGCCATCGAAACGGCCAGGACGGCGTTCGCGCCGAGTCGACCCTTGTTGGGCGTCCCGTCCAGTTCGATCATCGCGGCATCGACGGCCTCCTGGTCCGTCGCGTCCATGCCGACGACGCATTCCGCGATCGCGCCGCCCACGTTCTCCACGGCCTTCAAGACGCCTTTGCCCAGGTAGCGGCTCTTGTCGCCGTCGCGCAGCTCGACCGCTTCGTGCTCGCCGGTCGACGCCCCGCTTGGGACGATCGCCTGCCCGACGGAGCCGTCTTCCAAAACGACGGCTGCTTCGACCGTCGGATTGCCGCGCGAGTCCAATACCTCGCGACCTTGTACGTGGATAATATCCGTGCTCATAACATCCTCTCTCTGCAACATCTACGGGTTCGTGCCCGTAGGTCTTATCGACCGTCGGCGCCTACCCCCTGTACGTCCAGTCCGCACGACCGGTCGGGCGTTCTCAGTCGAATTCCCCGGCCGGCAGGCCCTCCGCCACGTCGCGCAGGGCCGCGACCTGCCGAATGCGAAGCCGCTGCGCATCCGGCATCTCGATCAAGCCGGTCTCCGCCAGCCGCCGCAAGGTCCGCGAGAGCGTCTCGCTCGTCAGGTTCAGATGGCTGGCCAAGTCCTTCTTCAGTACGGGCAAAACGAACGGGGCCTCGCCCGCGCTCTTGTCCGTGCGCAACAAGTAGCCGGCCACGCGGCCGACCGCGTCCCGAAGCACGAGGTCCTCCAGCAGGCCGACGAGCTGTCGCACCCAGAAGCCCATGCCCTGAATCAACTGCAAGCACAGGACGTGGTTCGATTCCAGTTGTTTGCTGAAGAAGCCGGCCGGGATCAAGACGCACACCGCGTCCTCGACCGCCTCGGCGAATGCCGGGCTGGGGAACTGGCTAATGACCGCCACCTCCGCGAACGTCGAACCCGATTCGGCGAAATGCAGCACGTGATCCTTGCCTTCGGGATTGAGCTGATAGACCCGCACGACCCCGCTGCCAACACAGTAAACGCCGGGACAGTCCTCGCCCTCGCGCAGAATCGTCGTCCCCTTCTTGAATCGGACCCGCCGGCTCCCCGACGCAAGCAGCTCAACGGATGCCGGAGTCAGTTGTCGAAAAATCCGACAGGAACTGATGATTTGAGCGGTGGTTCGTTCCATCGTTTGCGGGCCGGTCAAGCGTGCATTTCAAGAACTCAGCGCGGCGCCCGCGTCACGCACGCCGGGTTGTCCGCCGCTCTGCAACAGGTTCTGCGAAACCGCTGCGACGCCTTCGCAACAGGCGGCTCCGAAACAGCAGTCGTTCGAGCCGTGTTCTGAGGTTTCGCGATCCAGGACCGCACACAAAAAACCACGCGGTTTGACCTACATCAAGGCACCCGGTCTGGCATTCTCCGAGACTTTCCGTGTGCGAGCAAGGTGTGTCTGGCTTGCCGCCGAACACGGACGGAAACTCGGAAAGGCACGATGATGTGGCGGGAAATCGTAACCATCGACGAAGACCTCTGCGACGGCTGCGGGCAATGCGTACCCGCGTGCCACGAAGGCGCGTTGAAGATCGTCGACGGGAAGGCTCGCCTGGCGGCAGACCGTCTCTGTGACGGCTTGGGCGCATGCATCGGTCATTGTCCGCGAGGCGCGATCCGCGTCGAGCGGCGCTGCGCCGAGCAATTCGACGAAGCCGCCGTCCAGGCGCACTTGCAAGGGGGCGGGCACCCGGTCGAAGCGGTCTGCCCGCCGCCCCAGACATCAAGCCAAGGACAAGACGCCCCGACACCACGGGCGGTCGCTTCTCATGCTGGTTGCCCCGGGAGCGGATTCCTCCGGCTCGCTGCGGCGCCGAGGGCCGACGATCGCCCCGCATCGAACCGACCGGCGCGGGCCGACGCGCAGGTGTCGGAGCTGCGGCACTGGCCGGTTCAACTCCGGCTGCTGTCCGCGAACGCGCCGGTCTTGCAGGGGGCCAAGCTGCTGGTCGCCGCCGACTGCGTGCCCGTCGCGATGCCGAACTTCCACGCCGAGCTGCTCCGCGAGCGCGCCGTCGCCATCGCGTGCCCGAAGCTCGATGACACGCGCGCATGCGTCGAGAAGCTCGCCGAGATGCTGCGGCTCAACGACGTCGCCGAGGTCACGGTGGCGCACATGGAGGTGCCCTGTTGCACGGGCATTCTGCACGCGGTCATGCAGGCTCGGGAATTGGCCGGCAGCCGCGTCACGATCACCGACGTGGTGATTAGCGTGCGAGGGGAGATTCTGGCTCGGCGAGTCCTGCCCGCCGATGCCGCGTCCCGGCCAGTCGGTCGGGGGTGCGGCGCGGGAGGATGTGGGTAGGCGGGAGCCGACTCCGGAATGACCGCCGAATTCCCGGCGGCGGTCGGTCGGGGTCATTCCAGGGATGGCCGTTTGGTCGGTCGGCCGTCCATCTGTCATTTGAACAGGTACAGACTTCAATCGAGAGGAGACGGCATGTACTGCAATCAATGCGAACAAACGGCAAAGGGAACGGCCTGCGTGGACATGGGCGTTTGCGGCAAGGACCCCGACATGCAATCGCTTCAGGAGACGCTGCTCTACGGGCTCAAGGGCATGGCG
>CAZERK010000040.1:0-13845 GCA_964514515.1 uncultured Planctomycetaceae bacterium | reverse complement strand
GAGGCGGATCGGCAGGCGCTGATGGGTGCCGCGCCACCGACCGGGACGAATCACGAACCGAGCCGAGTTGAGTTGAGTTGATTCGATCCGAGTTGAGTCGCCGTGAGACTCCGGCGTCGTATGGCATTCCTGGCGTGGTCCATCGGCCGCGCCAGGGATCGCCTTCTCTCGGAGCCGGCCGTACCGGCAAACCGCATTGCACCCCATAGCCCGGGCAAACGGTCTCCGTCCCGGCGAGCCGCGCCGGAGAGCGCGTACAACGCGGCCGTCGCTCGTTTTGCGGCCACCCGCCGGCCAAGGCCGGCGGCTCTCAAGATGCGGCGCGCCGACGGCCAACCGCTGACGATCAGCGTTTTCGCCGACGACTACGGGCGCATCGCCCTGGAAGCGGCCTCGTTCAGTGCGTGGCTGGACGTGCAAGGCGACCGCTTGCACATCGAAGTGACGATAACGCCTGACGACGTGTACCATACCTGGATCGATCTGCCGCCCAACGGCGAGCCCGCCCCCGCCGCCGATGGTCGTCCAGCCGCAACATCGTAAGGAGTGCATTTGCAAGGGCAGCCTGAATCGGTGTGATCCAGAAGACGGTGCGCCGTCCCCACAACCTTGTACGCTTCCGAACGGAAACGGGAGCCTGTGCAAGTATGCCGTCGTTCCGCCCAATTGCCCTGAGCCGGACCCGAACCAGCCGCGATGCGGGGCCGACATCGCCGACGACCTTGCTGCGATGGTGAGCGTGCTGGCCTTGGCGACGTTCTGCAGCCCGCTGAGGCGTCGACTGGGCCTGCCCGTGCGCCGCCCCTCTCGTCCGAGCTGAGGTCGCCAGGCAAGGCCCTCGGTTCACGCGTCGCCTGCCGCAGGCTGGTACGACAACGCCGCATCCCGCCTTGCTTCAGCGGGGATCCCGGCGCGCCGGGATAGCCGCGGGTGGGATCCGCCGCAGACAGACGGAAGCGGCGGGCGCGGCGGCGCTATACTCCATAGACGAAGGAAGGAGATTGCCGCAACGCGGTTGCAGGCGTGCGCAGGACCATCGAAATCGTCGGAGGTAACTGATGGGAGGCCGGAATCCGTATATCAGGGACCAGGAGGCCGAGCGCCCGAAGCAGGAGTATCGCCTGATCGTGGTCGACGAGCAGGGGCAGGAGCGTTCCGTCGACGTGAATCCCGCGGACTTGCCCTACGGCGACCACGGATTGCCGGGCTCAATTCTCGACGTCTGCCTCAGGCACGGCATCGAGCTGGACCATGCGTGCGGCGGCGTCTGCGCGTGCAGCACCTGTCACGTCCACGTGCTGGAAGGCATGGACAGTTGCAGCGAACCCTCGGATGAGGAAGACGACCAACTCGAAGAAGCCTACGACCTCAAGCACAACAGCCGTCTGGCCTGTCAATGCGTGCCGAACGGCACGCGGACGGTTCGCGTTCGCATCCCCACGTGGAATCGGAACCTCGCCCGAGAGCCGCACGGCGCGGATTCGATGACAACCAAGCCTCAAGAGTAGAATAGACGGCCGTGCAGCCGTCCGTGCGCAAGCTGCCGGGCTGGACCGGTTTGCGCCAGACCGCAGCGTTCCTGGCGCGCCGGGATCGCTGTGAGCGAGCGAGATGCGTCCTGCCAACGTCTGCCCCAAGGACTTGAACCGTGCCGCACGAGCAACGCGCGTTTGATTGGTTGGACGAGCCGCCGCGAACGGCGTCGCTGGCGCCGTTGCCGCAGGTCGCTTCGCTGGCTGCGAAGCTCGCCCGACTGGCCGAACGAGGCGTTTATCTGGGCACGTCGAGTTGGAAGTACCCCGGTTGGCTCGGTCAGGTTTACGAGCCAGCCCGTTACCAGGTCCGCGGCCGGTTCGCGAGGAGCAAGTTCGATCGCGAATGCCTGGCGGAATACGCGAGGGTCTTCCCAACGGTCGGCGGCGACTTCGCCTTCTACCAGTTTCCGTCGGCGTTTGATTGGCAACGCATGTTCGCCCAAGTCCCCGACGGCTTTCGCTTCAGCTTGAAGGTCCCCGAGGAGGTGACGGCTGAGCGATTTCCCAAGCTGCCGCGATACGGTGAGCGGGCCGGCCAGGAGAATCCGCATTTCATGGACGCCGCCCTTGTGCGCGACAAGCTGCTGGCGAATCTGGAGCCGTATCGAGACAAGCTCGGCGTGTTGATCTTTGAGTTCGGTGCGCTGCGACGCGGCACGATGAGTCGGCCCGGTCGATTCGCCGAGGCGCTGGACCGCCTGTTGTTGCATCTGCCGCTGGATGCCTTCTTGTTTGCGGTGGAGGTGCGCAACGCGGAGTTCCTGAATCCGCCCAGCGAGTACCTCGATTGTCTTCAATCGCATCACGTGGCGCACTGCTTCAACAGTTGGACGCGGATGCCGCCCATCGACGAGCAACTGCGGCTGCCAGGCGTTCGTACCGCGGAGCACGTTGCGGCGAGGTTCCTCCTGCGGCCCGGCCGCACGTATCAGCAAGCGGTGGACCTGTTCTCGCCGTACAAGCGCGTGCAGGATACGTATTCGGAAGGCCGTGCGGCGATGCGCGCGCTGATCGAACGCAGCTTGAAGCAACGGCAGACGATGTTCGCCTTCGTGAACAACCGATTCGAGGGCAACGCCGTGCAGACGCTTCAGGCAGTTGTCGACAGCCTGGAGTTGGACGACAGCAGCGGGTCAGCCGATTCTTCTTCGCCGCCTGCCGGGTCTTGACGGCGCGGGACCGGAGCCTGACGGCGCGCGGCCGGAGCTTGACGGCGCGGAACGGGCGCCTGACGGCGCCGGGCCGGGTCCTGGACGCGCGGGGTCGGGGCGAAGGCGAGGCGGCTTGGCTGTGACGCGACGCCAGAGCCTGCATGCCCCCCATGCCAGAAGAACGCACCAGCCGGGCTGTGCGGGATGGAAATACCGCGAGCCAGCCCAACACGTCACGCCGGACAGGATCACGAAGTAGGCGCAGATGGCCAGAAGCATGACGGCCTCCCATCGGCGGCCGACCGCGAACATCCAAACGCCTGAGACCAAGGCGGCAAGCGGCAGGAGCGGTCCCCATATCCGACGCAGAAACGGATCAAGCACGCGCCAGACCGGTCGCAGATGCGGCGTCTGCTCGGGATGCAAGTCGCTTGGGGCGATGCAGTTCAACAAGGCGTTACGGGCGAAGGCCCGGACCATGCCCCACGAATGCGCACGGCAGGTCTGCGAGAAGACTGCGAGTTCCTCCCGATGGGTCTCGACGAACGACAAGGGCTTCTCGGCGTAGCGACGGGCGTAGTCCTCGCTCCAGTCGCGCTGGACGGCGAGGACGTCCCGGTTCGGATCGGCGTCGGCCACGGCGAAGGCCGCCCAGTAATATTGCAGGCTATGCGAAGCCGTTGCGGCGACCGTGAAGACCCCGTGCCGGACGCCGTTTCGGGTCGCCCAGCCGACCAGAACGAACAAGGGCAACAGGCTGACGAGCAGGAGCTTGCCCAACGGTCCTCGACGCGGCACGCGACGCGAAACCAACAGCGCCAAGGCCAGCACGATGCTGAGCGCGCACCAGACCTGGAGGACCGGCTTGACCATCGCCGCGAGCGACACGAGCACGGCGTAGGCCGACAGCCAACGCCAGCCGTCTGCTCGCAGACCACGCAAACCGCACAACAAGGCCGCTACGAAGAGAGCGAGAAACAGCGTCTCCGTCGCGTACATCGCTGAGAGCGTCAACGACGTGAGCGAACAGGCGGCGACGATGCCCGACGCGGCCGCGACGCCGACCGACTGAAACAGGGACCCGCCCAATAGGCCGATCAACACGCAACTCAGACTGCTCAGGACCGTCTGGACCAGGAGCACGGGCCAGGGCGAATCGCCGAACAGGCGATAGATCGCCGCGATGAACAACCCGTAGCCGGGTCCGCTGAGTAGGAGCGCCCCTTCCCCGCTGCGGTAGGCCGGGTCGCCGCGCATCATCTCGACGTCGGCGGGGTAGCCCCACGGTCGGCCCAACAGCGTCTCGGCGAGGCATTGGTATCGCATCGAATCGGGATACAGACGCACCGCGCCCTCCGCGCCGTGCGTCTGGACGACCCCGGCCAGCCAAACGAGCCTCAGCGCCAATGCCGCCCCGAAGATGACAACGCCGATGCGCCGCGGGAACTTCGCATCCGGCGGCGGCTGTTGCTTCAATCGGAGTCTGTTGGGCGGTTCGTTGGGGAGCATCTCGGGCCGTATCGCGTTTCCGAATTCCGAAGCGACCCCAAGGCCGCTTCAAGATGCCGGCGAGCCCCGGACTTCAGTCCGGGCGGTCCTGCGAGCGGACGATTCCGACGCGACTTCCGAGCATTGTAACGAGCGCGTTTCACCAGGCGACTGCTCGGCGCCGGAGCCGCCGCCGATGCAAGGCGGGCGAAGAATCTGGAACTTCCGTTCGCGCCAAGGTATGCTGAAGCCGAAGACCGAAAGACCGTTGTCGGAGGCAGCGAGTTGTTCGCGCGACGTAGCATATGATTCCGTCCCACCAGCGCCCTGGTCCAGGGCGCGCCAGACGATCGCCGCGCCGACCTGACGGGCGCTTGAGACCGTCGCTGCTATTCCCTTGCGCCGATTGCGTCCGCATCCTCTTCTCCGAGCACGATTCCAATTACGCTGCCGTCTTTGCCTGCGTTCCTTGCGTCTGTGCTTCCTCGAACGCGGACCTGATCGCACAACACGGCTCGTCGTTCGTTTGTCCAAACCGCGCCTGCGTCCTGAGCGGGCGGAACGTCTGCAGCAGCCCCAAGTCGCACGGGGCTCTGGGAGTCACGTGACATGAAGACACCTCTTGGTTTCATGGCGTCGCGTGCCGGGATCATCGTCGTTGGTTTGATCCTGGGCGCTACGGCGGCCTCTCTCCAACGGTCGGGGAACCCGCCCAACATGGGCATCTGCGTCGCCTGCTTTACGCGCGACATCGCCGGCGCGACGGGCATGCATCGGGCGGCGGTCGTGCAGTACCTGCGGCCCGAAATTCCCGCTTTGTGCCTCGGCGCGTTCGTCGCGTCGCTCATCTTCGGCGAGTTTCGGCCGCGCGGCGGCTCCTCGCCCGTCACGCGATTCCTGTTGGGCATGTTCGCCATGATTGGGGCGTTGATCTTCCTCGGCTGCCCCTGGCGAGCGATGCTGCGACTGGCCGGCGGCGACTGGAACGCCATCGTCGGGCTCGCGGGATTGGTGGCCGGCAGCGCCATCGGCGTCGGCTTCCTAAAGGCCGGCTTCAGCCTCGGACGGTCCTACGCATCGCGAATCTTGTCCGGCTTGACCATGCCCTTCGTGATGGTCGTCCTGCTCGTGCTCGCCATCGTCTATCCTCGCTTCGCCGACGGCGCGGCCCTGTTCCGAAGCGAGAGCGGGCCTGGCTCGCAGGCCGCTCCCGTCCTCTTGTCGATCGGGATCGGCCTTCTGATGGGCATCCTGGCGCAGCGCACGCGATTCTGCACCGTCGGCGGCATCCGCGACGTGATGCTCATGGGCGACACGCACCTGCTCAGCGGCATCATCGCGTTCCTGGTCGCGGCGTTTGGACTCAACCTCGTCTACGGCCAGTTTCATCCGGGCTTCGAGTCCCAGCCCGTCGCCCATACCGTGCATTGGTTGAACTTCGCCGGCATGGCCCTGGCCGGTCTGTCGTTCACGTTGGCCGGCGGCTGTCCGGGCCGGCAGTTGTTTTTGTCGGGCGAGGGCGACGGCGATGCGGCCACGTTCGTCCTGGGGATGCTGGTCGGGGCGGCCGTCGCCCACAACTTTGTGATGGCCGGAGGCGCCGGACCGCTCGCGCCTCATGTCGCCGTCATTGGTCTGGTCATCGTGTGCGGGATCGGCGTCCTCGGCCGCGAGAAGATCTCGGCCGCGGCGTGATGCGCGGCAAGAGGGGACAGGCGCCTCGCGGGCCGCCGTTTCGGCAACACAAGCTGCGTTCGGCTCGGAGACAGTCCCCTTTTGCCGCGGCGATCGGCCTGTTCAATCGCGGCCCAAGGCCGCATCGAGGTGACATCATGGCGAATACGGTGGATGCACGCGGATTGTCCTGTCCCCAGCCGGCGCTGCTGACGCGCAAGGCGCTGCAGGCTGCCGGGACGGGAGAAGTCGTCGTCCAGGTCGATACGGTCACGCAAGTCCAGAACTGCACGCGCGCGGCCGAGCAGCTCGGCTGGCGGGCGACGTGCGAACAGAAGGAGGGAAGCTACGAATTGACGCTGCGAAAATGACGCCGGACCCGCAACAGCTCGTCTTCATGGACAACGCGGCCACGTCCTGGCCCAAGCCGGCGTGCGTCGCCGAGGCGATGGTGCGCTATCTGACCGAGGTCGGCGCCAGCCCCGGTCGGGGCGGGTATCGTCTGGCCCTCGAGGCCGAGCGCATCCGTTACGACGCCCGCGAGGCCGTCGCCCGACTTTTCGGCGTGCGCGACCCGTTGCGCGTCGTCTTCACGTTGAACGCGACCGCGGCCCTGAATCTGGTTCTGTACGGGATGCTGCCGCCGGGCGCCCACGTCATCACGACCGGCATCGAGCACAACGCGGTGATGCGGCCGCTGCGAGCGCTGGAGCGGCAGGGCGTGGAGATCAGCGTGATGCCGTGCCAGGGCGACGGCGCCTTGGACCCCGCGGCCCTCGACGGCCTGCCCGGCCTGATCCGCCCCCAGACGCGATTGATCGTCGTGAATCACGCTTCCAACGTCTGCGGTTCGATCCTGCCTGTTCGGGAGATCGGCGCCGTCGCACGCGCCAAGGGCGTCCCGCTGTTGGTCGACGCGGCCCAGACCGGCGGCTGCATCCCGATCGACATGGCTGGGGACAACATCGATCTGCTGGCGTTTAGCGGGCACAAGGGCCTTCTCGGCCCGACCGGACTCGGCGGCTTGGTCCTCCGCGAGGATTTCGACTCCGGCCGCCTGCCGCCGATGGTTCGAGGCGGGACCGGCAGCCGCTCGGAGCACGAGGAGCAGCCGGAGTTCTTGCCCGACAAGTACGAGTCCGGCACGAGCAACGTGGTCGGCCTTGCCGGTCTGGCAGCTTCCGTTCGATACGTGCTGGACCGCACGGTTGATTCGATCCGTGCCCACGAACGCGCTTCAACGCAGCGATTGATCGACGGCCTTCGCAACGTGCCCGGCGTTCGGGTTTTCGGTACCGGCTCGGCCGACCGCCAGACGAGCGCCGTGTCGATCACGTTGGCCGGCTGGTCTCCCTCTGAAGCGACCTACATCCTCGACAACCAGTTTGGAATTCAATGCCGGCCGGGCCTGCATTGCTCGCCCAGGGCCCATCGCACGCTCGGCACCCTGCCGGACGGGACGGTTCGCCTGGCACCGGGCCTGTTCAGCACCGAGAACGACGTCGCCTACGTCATCGACGCCGTCGCCCAGCTTGCCCGAGAAGAGAAGTCGCGTGCCTGAGTTCGCCGTCATCCTCGTCTACACGACCAGCCACGCGATCCGCGCCGAGCACGTACTGAAAGACGCGGGCATCACGGTAAAGATGATCCCGACGCCACGTCATCTCAGCAGCGACTGCGGCTTCGCCGTGCGTGTCACCTGGCTGGAGGGAGAACGTTGCCGAGACCTGCTCAAGGCCGCCGGCGTGATCGTGGATCGGATCGAACCGTTGTAACGACTCCAGGCTGCAACCGGCACGAAATGCGAAAGACGGCGTTCGGCAGAAGGCCGGCGGCGCCCGCGCGGCGCGAGTCGCCCCGCTGATTCCCCGCGGCCGACGAATAGGCGCACGCGCCAGCCGCCCGCCGCGTCATACCTGCACGTACTTCTCCGCCTTCGCGCCGCAGATCGGGCAGGCAGCCGTTGGCTTGCCCACCTCAATATGCCCGCACACCGGACAGAGGTAGATATCGCATTCGGCGAGGTCCTTGCCTTGTCGAACGGCCTCGAGCGCCATCTTGTACAGCTTTGCGTGGATCGCCTCGGCCTTGATGGCGTAGGCGAACATCCGCTTCGCCTTGTGCCCGTCGGCCTCCGCCTGCCGCAGCATCGGCGGGTACATCTCCGTGAACTCGTAGGTCTCGCCGCCGCTCGCCGTTTGCAGGTTCTGCGCTGTCGTCCCGATGCCCTCCAGGGCGGCGAGGTGCCCGACGGCATGGATGTTCTCCGCCTCGGCCGTCGTGCGGAACAGTCGGGCGACGTTCGCGAATCCGTCCCTCTCCGCTTGCTGTGCGAAGGCCATGTACTTGCGATTGGCCTGGCTTTCGCCGGCGAACGCTTCCTTCAGGTTGTCTTTCGTATTAGTCATCGCAGTCGTCTCCCGATTTCGAGGTCGAATTCGATTGTCTTCCCAACGGCCGCAGCCTTTGCTCAGTTTCCGTTGCGACCGGGCGGGCGTAGCGAGAGTCTCGTCGTTGCCTGGACGCTGCCGGCGTCGAGCGACGGCGGAAGCCTCCTCCGCTCACGTTCCGGCGGCGACCGAAGGCTCGTGCTCTGCCTGGTAATAGGACCTTGCAAACAGCCCAGGATCAAGTCTCCCACGCGACGGATCGATAAGTTTTACGCCTTGTTAAAATAGGGGGACTAGATAAAATGCGCGAACAAAACGACCCGCCTTCCAGGGAGCTGCAGGCCGTCGCAGAGGCCCTGCGGTCGGCGACGAGATCGGAGTGGCGCATGAAGACGATCTTCACAACCGGCGAAGTCGCACAAATCTGCGGAATCAGCCAGCAGACGGTGATTCGCTGCTTTGACAGCGGTCGGCTCAAGGGCTTCCGCGTTCCGGGTTCCAAGTTTCGGCGCGTTCCCCGGGACGCGCTCATCAGCTTCATGAAGGCCAACGCCATCCCGCTCGACCGGCTCGAGACCGGCAAGAAGCGGGTGCTGCTCGTCGGCGCCGAGGCGGCGAGCGGGGAGATGCGCCAGGACCGGTTGGCGCGCGGCGGCCGTTTCGAGGTGAAGGCCGCGTCGAACGGGTTTGACGCCGGCGCGATGACGAAAGAGTTTCGGCCGGACATTGTTCTGCTGGATTACATGCTGCCGGACATCAACGGCAACGTGGTCTGCCAGCGGATTCGCCAGGATCCCTCGCTGGAGCACACCCGAATCCTGATCGTCTCCGGCGCCGTCTCCGAAGCGGAGATCGCGGGCTTGCGCAGCAGCGGTGCGGACGACTTCATCCGGAAGCCGTTCGACGTCGACAAGCTGGTCACGCGCATGGTCGAGTTGCTGAGTACGTAGGCCCGTGCCGGACGGCGAGTTGCACCGCTTCACGACAGACGCTGAGGCCGAGGCTGCGATGGACGCGAAGGCTGGATCAAGCGTTGAACCGCAGAAGATCGAGTTGGTGCTGGCCCAGTTAGAGGGCCTGCCGCCCCTGGCGCCGGTCGCGACGCGAATTCTATCCTTGACGGAAGACTCCCGGGCCGACGCCAAGCAGATCGTCGAGTTAGTCGGCAACGATCCGTCGCTGACCGCACGGGTCCTGGCGCTGCTCGGTCGAGCGGAGCACGGCGTCCGCCCCGAAGCCATCACGATCCAGAACGCCGTCATCCTGTTGGGTTTCAAGGCGATTCGGCAGGCGACGTTGGCGGCGAAGGTCATGGAGGTGTTCAACGCCGCGCCGCCGGGTGAAGAAGACGACGCGGCGTTCAGCCGGCCTGAGTTCTGGAAGCATTGTCTGGCGGTCGCCTGCGTCGCGCGGCGGCTGGCGATGGCCCTGCGGGCGCCGGTCGATCACGAAGAAGCCTTCGTTCTCGGTCTCCTGCACGACATCGGGAAGATCGCGCTCAACGCGGTCATGCCGAAGAGCTTCGCACGGATCGCACGAAAGGCCGACGAGACGCGGGCCGACATCGCCGACGTCGAGAAGGCCCTGCTCGGCATCGACCATACCGTGGTCGGGCGTCGGCTGGCCGAGCGGTGGAACCTGCCGCAACGGCTGGTCGATTGCATCTGGCTGCACCATCAGCCGCCCGAGGGGCTGCCGGCCTCCGTCGCCCAGCAGAAGCACGTCCAGATCGTCCAGGCCGCGGACGTGACGGTCCGCGAGCAGCGGATCGGCTACTCGGGCAACCATCGATTCCTCACCACGTCCCGCGAGGCGTGCGAGCGGCTGGGCCTGAAGGAGGCCGATCGCGTCGCGATCATCGAATCGTTGGCGGATGAGATCGAGTCGCGGGCGGTCTGGCTCGGCGAGGAGGAGATCATCCGCCGGGTAATCTACCTCCAGGCGCTGATGCGTTCGACGGAGGAACTGACCGACGCCAATCGTTCGCTCGTCGAACAGAACCGGCGTCTCGAACGCCGAGCCGAATACTTCAACGCCATGAACTGGTTGAATCGGGCGGTCTCGCCCAAGGCGGCCGTTCGCGACGTCTGTGCCGCCGGCGCGGAGGCGCTGCGTCGCGCCCTGGTCGTGCGAGCCGCCGCCGTGTTCGTCACGAGCGAGGACGGGCGTTGGGTGGAGGTCGGTTGGTCGACCGGCTCGTCGACGAGCGAGATCGTTGAGCGACCGACCGACTGGCCCGACGAGACCTCCGACGCCAAGTTCGCCGTGCAATTGGCGGAGACGGGAATCTGGCTTTCGCCGCCCGGCCGCGCGTTTGAAGGACTGGCCCGGCAGTACGCGAGCGTGTTCGGCGACGCGCGGCTCTGGCTGACGCCCGTCGTGCGCGAGCGTCGTTGGGTCGCCGGCGCGCTGCTGGCCGCCGAGATGGAGCAGGTTGCGGGGCTGGGCCTCGAGGCGGGCGAGATCGCGGCGATCAGCGGGGCGATCGGTCTGGCCGTCGCGCAGGCCAGCGCGCGTGCGACGGCGCTGGCGCTCAGCGACGAGTTGGTCGACATCAATCGTCGCTTGTCGGCCGCGCAGGCGGAGTTGGTGCAGGCGCGGGCGTTGGAGACGGTCGTCGCGATGGCCGCCGGCGCCGCCCACGAGTTGAACAACCCGCTCGCGGTCATCTCCGGCCGCGCGCAACTGCTCCGCCGCCAGGCCACGGACGACGCGCTTCGCCAGCAGCTCGACGCGATCGCCGAACACGCGCAGGCGTGCAGCGGCATCGTGACGGAACTGATGGAGTTCGCCGCGCCGCGTCCGCCGAAACCGGAGCGAATCGACGTCGCCCCCTTCCTGGAGCGTATGCGGACGGAGCTGGGCCAGACCGGCCTTGGCGGCCTGGAGTCGCTGTCGTTTCAGGTCCCGTCCGATACCCCGCCGGCGTGGTTCGACCGCGAACAATTATCCGGCGTGTTCCGGGAATTGATCCGCAATTCTCTCGACGCCACCGATCCCGCGACGCGTCGTTTGACCGTCAAGGCCGCCGCTGATCTGTCCGAAGAAGGCGTTGTCATGGAGGTGGCCGACAACGGCTGCGGCATGACACCGGAGGTTCTGGCAAGGGCGATGGATCCGTTCTACTCCCATCGGACCGCAGGACGCGGGCGAGGCCTTGGGCTCGCTCGGGTCCGACGTTGGGTCCAGCAGAATGGCGGGTGCATCGATATCCAAAGCCGGCCGGCGGAAGGGACGAAGGTCGAACTGCGGCTGCCGACGGCCCGCCGAGCGAGCGCCTGACGGAGGCGCTGGGGGAATCCTGAAGGCGACGATGTGCAAAATCAGGGGGCTCGGGCGCCCGTCGGCCGGTTCAGACCCGGCAGAGGAATCCGGGCCAGGCGGGTCGTGTAGGCCTCTCTCCCTCCTCCCCTCGCTCTCACGGCTGAAGCGCCCCGCCGGCCTTTTTGTGCACGCGGATGCGACGGGAAGGAAGCGACCGCCGTGGCGGACAAGGTGAAGGAAGCGAATATGGCCCCGCTTTGCACGCAGATTCTGATCGTTGCGGACGACCGTCAGACGGCGGCCTCAATCACCAACGACATCGTCTGCAGCCTCGAAGCCAACGTGACCATCATCGACTCGCTCGCCGAGTCCCGAGCCCTGGCCGCGACCGATCAATTCGACGTGATCCTCGCCGCCGAAACGCTGGCGGACGGGCACGGCGTCGAGCTGTTGGACGCGCAGAAGCGGACGTGCGAAACGCCGGTCATCCTCATCGCCGGCGCATGGGACGCGGACCGGACGTTGCACGCCATGCGCGAGGGGGCCAAGGACATCCTGCCGCAACCGATCGACCGCAGCCGCCTGCTGTCGTCGATCCGCGTCGCGGTGGACGACAACCGACTCCGCAAGCACCTGCTGCGGCGCAGCGAGCGGCTGCGGCGCGTCTGCGGGAAGCTGGTCCGCGATCGGCGAGAGCTTCGCAAGCGCGTGGACCTGATCTGCCGCGACCTCGTGTACGCTTATCGGCGGCTGGCCAAGAAGGTCGTCGAAATCCAGCTCCCGGACATGCCCGCCGGCAGCCAGCACCGCATCGACCCGGAAGACGCCCACACGTGACGGCGGCCCCGTTCTGACGCCGCCCACGCCCAACGGTGCCCATACGCAGTTTCGCCTGGAACGAGGAGCCAGCCGATCTTGTCTGCCATCGATGACATCGGGAACTCAAGTGACGAAGAACTGTTGCAGTTGGCCAGAAGCGGCAATAACTACATCACCCCGATCCCTGACCTGCAACGATTGACAATCGTCGTCGCGGAGATGCTGCGTCGCGCCAAGGATGCGACGATCTCGCTTGAAGAAACAACGAAGCATCTGGCCGATGCATCGACCCGTCTGACGAAGAGGATGTGGTGGGCGAGCTTGTTGGTCGCCGCGGCCGGGTTTGTACTGGCCTTTGTTCAATTCTATGTTACGCTGAAGCGTTAGGCTATTTCACCACTCTTCGGCCAATATCCTGTGAGACTGCGACAGTCCGACTTCGCACGTCCTTCCCCCGGGATCCTCTCCCGCCGCTCAGTGCAGAATGATGGTCCGTCAAAGCCCCATAACTGCGCGTTATTCGACTTCGAGAATGCTTGTAGTTCTGGATGCGGATGAGTTACAATAGCGGTGGTAGGCAACGCGTCTTGAGGAGAGAGTGTCATCGAAGGGGGCTGCTATGCGGCGAGCAACAACCTGTATACTGGCCATTGTCGTGGTCGGATGCGGTACAACCGTCACCCTTGTTCCACGTGAGACGATCCCGCTGGGCGGCAGCACGATGCTGCCGAGCGTTCCAGGTGAGGTATGCAGATGGTCATTCGTCCTGGACAATGCTACCAATGGGGTACATGCGGAGGGCACTGTCGAATCCATCATTGTTCCCTTTGAGGATGAACAGATCTCCGACGCTGTAGCCGAGGTCCAGACGGTTCAATCCACGAGCCGCACGCAGTACGGATTCCCGATTGAACCCAAGATGACGGTCACGACGACGGTCATGGGACGCGACTCAACTGGTTTCACCTCTTTGATCTTGGCACGCGAAGAGGACGGAAGGATGAAATATGTGACATCTCCGGCGACAGGCGCGCAGTTCTCTGTGGAAGGAGGAGTCCTTTCAGTCGGCCTCGCGATGTCAAGCGGTACCGTGCTCTATGACGACCGTTCCACCGAGTCGGGCAGCGGCACCGTGACCGGCATCGAGACCGTCGACGTACCGTATGGTCGCTTCGAGGCCGTCGTCATCGAGTACGCTTTCAGTAGCAGAGACTGGTTGGGCTTCGACACGTCAGTCGAAAGCGGAACGAAGTGGATACACCCAAAGGTGGGACTAGTCCGCGCAGAAACCGTGCTCCGTACTTCGGACGGCGTAGCGCCGATCGTCATGGCTCTGGAGGATACGAACGTGCCTCTATGAGGGCCGATCACTGCTCTCGTACGAGAACGGAATTTCGCATCGGTTGGGTTTCCATGAGAGCCCTCGGCCTTGGCCGAGGGGTGGCAGCGTTCGGCGAGTCGCGGCTCAACATGCGATTGAGGCTACCCGCCGGCCAAGGCCGGCGGCTCTCAGTTGGAAGCGGA
>CAZERK010000039.1:0-13882 GCA_964514515.1 uncultured Planctomycetaceae bacterium | reverse complement strand
CCTGGGCGCTGGGCAGGGCGTCGGCCGTCTGCATCTCCTGGACCGTCCCTTCGTAGCAGCGCTCCATCTGAACGGAGCCGTCCGGCGGGACGACGATGGTCTCTTTTCGTTCGAGGCAGCCTGTCAGCGGCAGGACGGTCAGGCTCAGCATCGGAATCAACGCGAGGCTTCTATCGGCTTTCATCGTTCGGTTCTCCCTTGGGGCGAGCAGGTCTTGTCCGTCAAGCTCGGGTCTTGGATCACGCTCTGACAGGTAGACGCGCCGGACAGCCGTTTGGACGACACGGTTTGGCATGGAGTATTTCACGTTAGCGCGTAGCGTCGGTCCTGGAGCTGGCCCGCCCGTGGCGGGCGGCCGACGCATAACAGAGCGGACAGCCATCGGTACTCGGCGTCGGCCATCCCGGCGCGCCGGGAACGCTGCACGCTGAGCACGCACGGGGAGAGGGTTGGGGGATAAGTTCGAGATTGTCCTGCCGGCTTGAATGTAACCGGTCGTCGCCTTTTGCATAAGATTGACAGAAGGTGTAGGCTGATCGGACAGGATGGGCGAGCCGTCCGGAGGGTTTCATGGTTCCCAAATAGACGCACAATCAACAGAGAGGGTCGGGTCATGTGGGTGTCGACGCGGGCTTGTTGGCTGCTGCTGGGCTTGACGGCGGTCGCGTTCGCGGAGCCGGGACCGAGCACGGCGAAGACCGATCTGGTTCAACTCCTTGCCGAGGAGTTGGATTATTCCCAGAAGAACTTGGTGATGTCGGACGGCACGAAGCCGTACTACATCGGGTACACCTTGACGGATCGGCAAGCCGTCTCGGTGAGCGCCGAGTTGGGTAGCCTGACGGGCGAGGACATCAGCCACCAGCGTTACCTGGACGTGGACATCCGCGTGGGCGACTACAAGGTCGACAACACGCACAAGATTCGGGAGGAAGGCTTCAGCTTCGATCTGTCCGATCTGCTGGGCGGCATGACGCGCGTCAGCATCGAGGACGATCCGGCGGCGATCAAGCAGGAAGTCTGGCTCGCGACCGATCGAGCCTTCAAGTCTGCCGCGAAGAAGTACCAGCGGGTACTCACCAATCTCAAGACGAAGGTGGAAGAAGAGGACAAGTCCGACGACTTCTCGCGGGAAGAGGCGGTTGAGTGCCACGAGCCCGAGGCGAATCTGAACATCGATCGGCAGGCATGGGTCGGCATCCTGCGAAACGTCTCCCGTTTGACCCGTCAATCGCCGTTGATCTACAACTCGTCAGTCTCGCTGTTGGCGACGGCGACGAATCGCTACATGGCAACGAGCGAGGGAACGCGCCTTCAGACCAACCGGAAGTTGCTGCGCGTCACGTTGATCGCCTCCACGAAGGCCGAGGACGGCATGGAATTGACCAAGGCGAGGACGTTCGATGCCGCCGGCGAGGGCAAGCTGCCGAACGAGGCGGAGTTGACGAAGGCCTTCCAGAGCGTGATCGACCAAGTTCTGGCGTTGCGAAAGGCGCCCCTCGTCGAGCCGTACGAAGGGCCGGCGATTTTGTTGAACCGGGCGAGCGGCGTCTTCTTCCACGAGATCTTCGGCCATCGGATCGAAGGGCACCGGCAGAAGGACGTCGAAGAAGGGCAGACGTTTGCCAAGAAGATCGGCACGTTGGTCCTTCCGGAGTTTATGAACGTTCGCGACGACCCGACGTTGCGGGAGTTCAAGGGCGAGGACCTGCGCGGCTATTACAAATACGACGACGAGGGTGTGCCGTCTCAAGACGTGCACGTGGTCGAGAATGGCATCTTGAAGAGCTTCCTGTTGTCGCGCTCACCCGTTGAGGGATTCCCGAAGTCCAACGGCCACGGTCGGCGGCAGCCGGGGCGAAAGGTCGTCGCCCGACAGGGCAATCTCATCATCGAATCGAGCAAGACGACCGGCATGGAAGAAATGCGGCGGATGCTCCGCGACGAATGCAAGAAGCAGGGGAAGGACTACGGTTTCCTGTTTGAGGATATCACGGGGGGCTACACGGGAACGCAGCGATACGGCCCCCAGGTCTTCAAGGTTCTGCCCGTAGTCGTGTACCGCGTGTATGCGGATGGGCGACCGGACGAGTTGGTGCGCGGCGTCGATATCGTCGGGACGCCGCTGGCCTCGTTCTCGAAGATCATCGCTGCGGGTGACGATCCAGCCGTGTTCAACGGGACCTGCGGGGCAGAGTCGGGCAACGTGCCGGTCTCGGCGATTTCGCCGAGCGTGCTGGTTTCGCAGATTGAGATTGAGAAGCGTGAGCGAGAACAGAACAAGCCGCCCATTTTGCCGGCCCCTCTGGATGAACCCAAGCCGAAGGCTCGATGACGATATCGCCGCGGGAAGCCGTAGCGCAGGAGGACATACCGTGAACATCTGCAAGATCAGGTGGATCGCCGCGAGCCTGCTCGTGGCTGCCGTTGGCTGCGTTTCGACATTCGCCGAAGAACCCACCGATGTGCTTTCAGAGAGCGACGTCATCACGCGGGCGCTCGTGGATGAGTTGCAGCGATCGATGACGCTTCAGATGGAGGATTTGGAGCGTCCGTACTTCATTCAATACACCGTTGACGACAGCTTGGTCTACGACATCTCGGCTTCGTATGGCGCGCTGACCAGTTGCGATCGTGATCGTTCACGACGTTTGATCGTGCAGACCCGCGTGGGGTCGTACGAGCTGGACAACACGAATTTCAGCGACGACCGCGGCTTCTATTCCTTCGGCGGCGGCGGAGACCAGGCGTCGCTGCCGTTGGAGGAAGACTACACAGCCATCCGACACGCCGTTTGGTTCGCGACGGACGCGGCCTATAAGGGCGCCGTGGAGACGCTGACCAAGAAGCGAGCCTACCTGAAGGACAAGAATTTCGAGGAGCGGCCAGACGATTTCTCCCGCGCGCCGGTCGTGGAGGACGCACAGCCAGCCGTGAAGTTCACCTTTGACAAGCAGCGCTGGCAAGAGAATCTCAGACAGTTGTCGAGCCGGTTCAAGGAGCACGCACGAATACAGGATTCCGGGGCGCGGCTCTACGTCGGCGTTTCTCATCGATACCTCGTCAACTCCGAGGGATCGAAGCTGCGCATGGGAGACTCGGGGGCGCTGCTGATCGTCAACGCCGAGTGCCAGGCCGACGACGGGATGCGATTGTCGGACAGCCGGACCTATGCCGGCGAGACGGTGGCCGATCTGCCTCCGCTGGAGCGAATCGGCAAGGACATCGACGAGATGGTCGCCAAGCTGACGGCGCTGGCGAAGGCGCCGATTCTGGAGCAGTACTCAGGTCCTGTGCTCTTCGAGAAGACGGCGTCGCCCCAGATGTTCCGCAAGATGCTGGCCGAAGGCGTCGTTGGGAAGCCCGAGCCGGTCGGCACGGCCCGGCGGAGCTTCGCGGGCGCGGAGGATCTGCAGAAGAAGCTGAATCACAAGATCATGCCGAAGGCGCTGTCGGCGCACGACGATCCGACGGTAAAGGAGGTCAGCGGTCAGTTCCTGTTCGGCCATTACCGGTACGATGACGAGGGCGTCAAGGCCCATCGCGTGGATCTTGTTGTGGACGGCAAGCTGGTCAATCTGGCGATGTCGCGCACGCCGACCAAGAAGCTGTCGGAATCCAACGGGCACGGGCGGATGGCCCCCGGAGACACGGAGATTCAACCGGCCATCGGCAATTTAGTCATCCAAGCCAAAAAGGGATGGTCCCGAGAACGGTTGACCCGGGCGCTGATTGACGCGGCAGCCGAGCAGGACCTCGAGTACGGCCTTCGGGTGGAATCGATCCGTGCGCCGGACATCGCAGCCTCGCAGGCCGACATGATCATGATGTTCATGCGGATGCGGCGCGGCGGTAACGTCGATCGGCTCGGAGATCCGATCTACGCCTACAAGGTCTACGTCGACGACGGGCACGAGGAACTCGTGCGGGGCTGCGAGTTCGGCACAATGCCCAGTCGAACCCTGAAGAAGATCATCGCGGTCGGCGACGAACCGGCGGTCTATAGCTACATCGGCGTGGGCATAGGGGGGGCGACGCCGCCTTCGGCGATTGTCGCGCCGGCCGTGCTTTTCGAGGAGATCGATGTCTCGAAGATCGAGCGGGAGCACGATAAACTGCCGATCTTGAGGGCGCCTGCCGCGCGTGGTGACGAGAAGGTGCAGCCCTCGTGTAGTTAGTCACGCGGTCAACCTCTTCTCGTGTGGCACCGGCCACGAGCCGGTACGGGAACAGGCTATGAGCCTATGCCACACCATGATGTACTGGTTTTGACTGACTGCACGAGCGGCCATGCCGTTACCTTCTCCAACCGGAGAGCGGGCAGGCAAGGGCCAACGCCGAAGGACGCGACCGTGCTCTATCTCCTCCTCGGACTGGGAGAGGGGCGTCGTGGGTTCGTCTCCTGAGCGCATGAAGTTTGCGCGCGGCGTTCCCGGCGCGCCGAGGACGGGGCCCTCGGGCGAAGAACGCTCTGTCGAGCCCCGCGCAACAGACCAAGCGAGCGCCTTGACCCAAGCGGCGCGATCGCGACGCCCGGTTAGGGCGGATCCGGCCGGCGTTCTGTCATGCCGCTCTGAAACGAGCGTGACTGGACGCCGAGGATCGCGCATGCAGGCGGATGACAACATTGTCGCTATGACTCCCAAGAAGCCACGCAGTCCGGTGCTCAAAGCGGCCGCGCGGAACCGCTCGAAATCAGGCGCAAGCGCGCAATCGCGCCGCACAGCCGCGGATTTCACGGCTCGCGAGCAGCGATACAGGCTCCTATTCGAACACAACCTCGCCGGCGTCTATTGCACGCGGCTGGACGGCACCATCCTCGACTGTAACGAATCGATGGCGATGATGCTCGGTTACGGCTCGCGGGAGGAACTGCTCGCGTGTCGTGCGCAGGATTTGTATTTCACGAACGCCAATCGCGAGGCCTTCCTCGCGAAGCTCAGGAACAGCGGGAGCCTGACGAATTCGGACCTCTGCCTCAAACGCAAGGACGGCTCGCCCGTGTACATCCTGGAGAACGTCAGCCTCGTGCCGGACGACCAAGGCCGACCGTCCATCATCCAGGGCACGATGGTCGACATCACCGAGCGGAAGCGAGCCGAAGAAGCCCTCCGAGAGCGCGAGCAGGCGCATCGTCGTCTCGCCGAAGACTTGCGTCGCCTCTCGCTCCACGAGCGGACCGTTCGAGACGAGGAGCGCGGCCGAATCGCACGGGAGTTGCACGACGAGCTGGGCCAGACGCTGACGGCAATGCGGATGGACTTGCATTGGCTCCAGGCGCACCCACGCGCCCAACCGGCAGACGCGCGCGCCCGGGTGGCCTCCATGGCTGGCCTGCTTGACTCGACGATTCAGGCGGTCCATCGAATCTGCGCCGACCTCCGACCGCCCATTCTGGACGATTTCGGCTTGGTGGCCGCACTCGAATGGCAGGTACAGGAATTCGAGGGTCGCACGGGGATTCCGTGCCGGCTGAAGACGCCGACCCGCGAGCCGAAGCTGGCGTCGGGCCAGGTGACCGCCGTGTTTCGCATCTTCCAGGAGAGCCTGACCAACGTGACGCGCCACGCGAAGGCTACGGAAGTCAGTGTTCGTCTGACGGTCCGAGGCGGCCGGCTCATCCTTGAAGTCCAGGATGACGGCGTTGGAATACCAGCCCAGCGTGCGGCGAGCCCCACATCGCTCGGTTTGGCGGGAATGCGCGAACGGGCGCTGAGTTGGGGCGGGCATCTGGAGGTCAGCGGAGCGCCAGCCAAGGGTACCATCGTCACGCTGTCGATGCCGATCGATCCGGGCGCGCTTGGAGAGAGCCTATGATCAGGGTCATCATCGCCGACGCCCACGCCGTCGTTCGAGAGGGCATTCGTCGCATCCTGGCCGACGCGGGCGACGTTGAAGTGGTGGCGGAGGCGGCGGACGGGACTGAGTTGCTTGCCCAGTTGGAGCGCGCGCCGTGCGACGTCGTTCTCCTGGACTTGTCCATGCCGGGCCTGCCGGGACTTGAAGCGCTTCGGACCATCCGCGCGGTTTGCCCCAGCTTGCCCATACTTGTGCTGAGCATGCACCCAGAGGAGCAGTACGCCGCTCGGACGATTCGCCTGGGAGCGTCCGGCTATCTGGATAAGGCCGGCAAGCCCTCAGAGTTGATTCATGCCCTACGGATCGTGGCCGGCGGAAGCATGTACGTGACGCCGCCCGTCGCCGAGCAGCTCGTGGATAGGGCTCGCCAAGCTTCAAGCCAGCTCCCGCACGAGGCCTTATCCAACCGGGAGTTCGAGGTTGTCTGCCTGATGGCGGCAGGCAAGAAACTGAGCGACATCGCTCGCGAGCTTTCCATCAGCGTAAAGACCGTCAGCACGTTTCGCGGTCGCATATTGGAGAAGCTGGGCTTGCGGACGACCGCGGAGATCATTCGCTACGCCATCGAGCATGGGCTGTCGAAGGATGCCTCCTGTTGATGGTCGACGGGACAACCAGGCGCACGACCCCGGGAGAGCCCGCCAGGCCGCGGCAAACGATTTCCGGGGGGCCAAGCGAATGCTGCGTGACTCGTCAGACGGGCGTTTGCTCCCGAGCGGCGTGATCGAAGACGCGATGGCGGCAAGGCCTACCGGCGACCTTTGGCGCGCAGCGGGAACATTTCACAGTCGGCGGCGGCATGTTCTGAACAAAGCAGAAGGCGTCAGAAAAGGTATTGTGGAGCACGGACGGACGGCGATAAGATGCCGCGATTCCGCGGCTGCGGGCGGCATGGCTGCCGGAGTTTGCAGCCGGGAAGCGCCGTCAGTCGAAGGCGTCCCCGCACGGCGGCGA
The DNA here is from genome assembly GCA_964514515.1 of uncultured Planctomycetaceae bacterium. Taxonomy (GTDB): domain Bacteria; phylum Planctomycetota; class Phycisphaerae; order UBA1845; family UTPLA1; genus CAZERK01. The sequence goes on along the minus strand of CAZERK010000039.1, from coordinate 7,069 downwards.
AACGGACAAGGCCTCGACTGACGAGGGGACCGCTTGCACCGCCGGGCCGGCCGGCCGTTCAGAGTCATTTTCAGGACGAGAGGTTTCTGTGGCTGCACAATCATCTGACGGCGGTACGACAAGTCCCGCTCTTCTCCAGTCTGCTCTTTCTACCCGAGAAGCCCGTCTTGGCGATCGGGGCCTGTTCCTCAAGAAGTTCCTCAACAAGGGCCGGACCATCTCTTCGGCCGCGCCGTCCAGCAAGGCGATGGCCAAGGCCCTCGTTGAAGCGGTCGACTTCAGCAGTCCCGGCACGATCATCGAGCTGGGCGCGGGAACCGGTCCTGTGACAGAGTACATCCTGGAGCGACTGCGCCCGCATCATCGCTTCGTAGCAGTCGAGAACGACCCGGACTTCTGCGAAGTCCTGCGTCGGCGCTTTCCCGAGTTGACCCTGCTCGAGCAAGACGCGACGCGTGTCGCGGAGGCCTTGCGACGGCTGGGGATCGAACGCGTCGACTACGTGATCAGCGGCCTGCCGTCCCCGGCGCTGTCTCCCAGGGGCATCGTTCGTCTTTGGCGTTGGCTCTCAGAAGTCCTCGCGCCGAACGGGCTCTTCGTCCAAATCACGATCGTGCCGCTGATCTACCGCGCTTTCTACGCCAGGCTGTTCGAGAAGGTTGACTATCGAATGGTCTGGTGGAACATGCCTTCCGGCGGCGTCTACCGCTGCTCCAATCCTCGGCGGCATCTATTCAAGCCGAAACGCGCTGCCACGGAGCTGTCGTAGCGGGCTCATAGGCGATGTGTTGATCGCGTTCCTGCGCCATGCGGTCCTACCCGCGCGGGCACGTTGCGGTACGTCGATCCCGTCGGCGCTAGGCGTGCGGCGGCGTTCGCCGGGTCGTCGCACCGGGCGGCGTTTCGGTCAAGGCGCACTTGCCCGCGGCCAAACCTGTTTCCCGTTGACGAACGTCGCTCTCACGCGCGCGTCCGCCAGGACGGCTCCGTGGGCGCCCAGCAGATCATGATCGAGCAGCACGAAGTCGGCGAGATACGCCGGCGCGATCCGGCCGAGACTGCGCTCGTCGCCCGCAGCATAGCTGGCACGATACGTGTAGCAGCCGAGCGCTTCCAGGGCGTCGATATTCTGCTCCGCGACGAATATCCTGCCGTCGAGCGCGGCGCCGGTCACGGCAGCCTGAATGCCTGCGAACGGGTCGATCGTCACGACCGGCCAGTCGCTTCCAAAGGCGACGACGGCGCCGGCGTCGAGCAGGGCGCGGAAGGCGTAGCTGGTTCTGCATCGCCGCAGACCGATCGCCTTCTCGGCATAGCGCCCGTCGTCCGCCTTGTGCAGCGGCTGCATGGAGGCGATGACGCCCAACCGGCCGAATCGGGCAATATCTTCCGGCAACAGGTGCTGGGCATGTTCGACGCGCAGACGCCGGCCGTCTCGCGGGCCGTTCTGCAGGATGCATGCGTCGTAGATGTCCAGGACCAGCCGATTGGCCTCGTCTCCAATTGCGTGGATGGCAAGGCTGAATCCGGCGGCATCGGCGGCGAGGCACAGCTGACGCAGCTTGTCGTCGGCCGTCATGACGTCCGTCAGCAGACCGCGGTTCCGGGCCTTGTCTGGCGGGTTGTCGCGGTAGGGCTGGGCCATGTAGGCCGTTCGCGAGCCGAGCGAACCGTCCGCGAACTGCTTGAAGCCGACGACGCGGATCCAATCGTCGTTCTGATGGGTGGCTGCCGGGGCGAGGTAGTCCCGCCCGTCGTCCTCGCTCACGTAGAAACGCACGCGCAGGGTCAACTCGTCGGCCAACCGCGCGGCGTCGAGCGCCGCCAAATCCGACCACGGCGACATCGTATGCACGCACGTCACGCCGAACCGATTGGCCTCCTCCATCGCCGCCAGAAGTGCGCGATGAACGTCCGCGGCTGACGGCATGGGAACGTGCTGTTCGACCAGCTCAATCGCGGACTCCTTTAAGATGCCGGTCGGCTCGCCTGTACGCACGTCGCGCTCGATACGGCCGCCAGGCGGGTCCGGTGGGCCGACTCGATCGATTCCGGCCACACGCAGGGCCGCCGTGTTGGCGAGCGCTCCGTGCCCGTCCATGCGGTAGAGCAACACCGGGTTGTCCTGCGTGCCTGCGTCGATCCAGCTTCGCGCCGGCTGTGCGGGGTCCGGCCAGCTTTCCGTCGACCAACGGCCTCCGAGGAGCCAGTCGCCCTTGTCCAGCGAGCGGGCTCGTTCGGCGATGGCCGCGACGAATTCCGATCGGTTGCGGACGTCGCGCAGGTTGAGGCGAAAGAGATGCTGCCCGCCTGCGATCAGGTGGACGTGCGCGTCGATCAAACCCGGGAGGACTGGGGCGCCGCCGGCGTCCAGGACTTGAGTGCGGGGGCTGCGCCAAGACAGGGCCTGGGCGTCGTCGCCAACCATGACGTAGCGGCCGTCCTTGACGACGAAGGCCGTGGCCGAAGGTTGACGCGGCACGCCTGTCCAAACCTTGCCGTTGATGAGAATCAGGTCCCCGACGCCGAGACTGCCCGGCGGCGCGCACGCCGGAGCGATCAGGATCAACAGCATCAGCAGCGGGATGACGAAGGCCCAAGAGAGCATGGCGGATGCGGCTACACGGTTTCCCGGTCGGACTCAAGCGTGTCCTTCCAGATGGCGAGATTCTCCAGGTAAACGCTGGTGCCCCGTGCGACGCATGAGAGCGGATCGTCAACGACGCGAACGCTCAGGCCTGTTGCATCCGACATGACGCGGTCGAGCCCGCGAAGCAACGCGCCGCCGCCGCAGAGATGGATGCCGGTATCGACCAAATCGGCCGCCAATTCAGGCTCGCATTTCTCCAGCGTCCGCGTCACCGCGTCGAGGATTTGGCTGACGGGTTCGCGCAGGGCCTCGCGAAGCTCCTGGCTGGTGACGACGGTCTTGCGTGGGAGGCCGCTGATCATGTCGCGACCACGGACCTCCATCGACAGTTCCTCGTCCAACGGCGCCGCCGAGCCGATCTCGATTTTCAGGACTTCGGCGCTCTGCGGACCGATCTGCATGTTGTAAGTCCGCTTCATGTGGCTGATGATCGCTTCGTCCAGGTCGTCGCCGGCCACGCGGATCGACTCGCTCGCGGAGATGTCGGCCAACGACATGATCGCGACCTCGGTCGTTCCTCCTCCGATGTCCACGATCAGGTTCGCGCGCGCTTCGGCGATCGGCAGGCCGGCGCCGATTCCCGCCGCCATCGGTTCCTGTACGAGATAGACTCGGCGCGCTCCGGCCCGCTCCGCGGAACCGTAGACGGCCCGCTTCTCCACGGCCGTGATACCGGACGGCACGGCGATGACAACACGCGGCCTGAGGAAGCGACGCCCGCCGTGCGCCTTGCGGATGAAGTACGTGAGCATCGCCTCCGTAATGTCAAAGTCGGCGATGACGCCATCCTTAAGGGGGCGGATCGCCGTGATAGACCCAGGCGTCTTGCCCAACATCTCCTTGGCGACGAGGCCGACGGCGCTTCCGTTCTGGAGAACTTGGTTGGTGCCCTTCTTGACGGCGACGACGGAAGGCTCGTTGAGAACGATTCCCTCGCCCCTCACGCACACCAACGTGTTGCACGTCCCAAGGTCGATCCCCATGTCGAGGCTGAACAAGCCTAATAAGGAGTCGAATAACAAACGGGCGTTCCTTTCTGGCGTTGCGCCTGCACCGGCAGAGAACCTACACCCTGAACGGGCGACGAAAGGCCCCGGATCGCGCGGGCGGGATTTTACCCGCAGAGCGGACAGGCGTCACACAATCTCGCGCGCGGCCGGGATTATATCAACATGCGATGGGAGAGGGCGCCGCTTGATCGATGTATGCGAGCAGGGGCGGTCGCCGGACGGCCGCCTCGCGATGCGGCCCCGAAGTTGCCCGGGTGCTCGCGGCGACAGGGGACTGGTTCCGATCCGGAGCGGATATCACCGCGGACAACGGGATGCCGCGCGTGGCCTCCCCCCGAAGCCAGGGATGCCGACTCTCTGCTGTCACGAAGCCGTCTTGCCCGCCGCAATCGTCGGAAGGACCGTCAGGCCGTTCGGGTGGGAGGGCTATCGGATCACCTGAACAGGCGATGCGTCGAATCGGCTTGGCGGGAGAACCGTCGACCATCCCGGCGGGGGGGGGGCGAGGGGCCTTCACCTCGCGAACGTCAACTCATGAAGCCGGGCAGCGGTGTGCCGAGAAGCTCGTCACAGCGATAGAGGACGAAGGCCAACGTACCGACCACCAATGCCAGCGAGATGCTGACCAAGGCGGTGTAGATGTCATTGCCTGCCTGCCGGCGGCTTGAAACCTGCGTTGGGGTGGCGGGTGCTTGGGCCATGATGGTCTTCCAAACTCCGTGCGCAACGGTTTGCGTCGAATTACGTTGTCTCTCGAGATGGCCGCAAATCACACCTTCGCGGCATCATCATCGCATCGCGAAGCTCGCCAAGTCTCGGGCGGTGTCGCCTGGACGAACCTCGCCTTCTACCTGTTCGATGACGCCGACGGATTCGTTGACGTCGGTCCGGGCGATCCGCAGCGTCGCCAAATACTTCGCGTGCCCGCCCTCAGGGGCCGCCCGGTAAATCAGGAACTTCATGCCAGGAGCGACCCCGTCGGCGCTGCCCACCGTGATGGCCGCCCGTTCGCCTTGGACGCTCTTCACCTCGCCCCGGATCGGCGCCGCCGCCGAGCCTGCGGTCCCGATGGAGATCGACGGCATGTTCGGTTCAACGGATGCCAGCAGGGCGACGTCCGTGGCGGTCGCCGCGGCCAAGCCTCCGGGGGCGGCGCCGGTCGCAGCCGCAAGTTGCTGCTGCAGGGCCCGGACCTGCGACTGGGCCATCGCCACGTTGGTCGTCAGCTCCTTGACACGGTCGTTGAGATCGACGTTCTGTTTTTCGAGTTCGCTGTTGCGCTTGGCCAGCTTGCCGCCGAACTCCCGCTCGCGGTTCAGGTCGGCCAGAAGCACCGTGGCCTGATTGCTCAACGCGGCGACGGTGCCTTGTTCAACCGTGAGCTTGTTCTGGACCTCTGCTCGCTCTCGTTCGAGTCGGGCGGTTTCTCGTTCGAGCGCGGCTTTCTGGGAGTCGAGCTCGCTGATTCGGGCCGCGTTGCGCTGATGACGGTCTTGAGCGGCCGCGAGCTGCAACGCGGAATCAGCGGTCATGGCTCGTTCTTTGGCCTGGGCGGCGGCGGCCGTCGCCTGCCAGTCGGCGGCAGACGCCCGCCAGTCTTCCATCCGCGCGAATGCCGCGATGACGAACGCGCTCAAAACGACGGAGGCAAATACCAGGACGACGACAAGGACCTTCGTCAAGACGCTCACGGCGCTTCCTCCTGCTGTGAGTAGCCGTTGATGGCCGGCCGGGGATCCTCTCGGCGTGATGCTTCTTTCCGCCTGCCCCCCAACGATGATATACCTAGGCCGTCAACGCAAAGCTTAGCGCACGCACGGGTTTGAGGCGTGCAGGGATGCACCGCTGACGGCCGCCTCGGCGGTCGGCGTTTGTCGCCAGCGGTCTCTTGATTATCCCCCGGCTCGCAACGTTTTGCAAGTACCAAAGATGGGGGCTCGGTGCGTTCGGCTCATGCAGGACCGCGGCGTCGGACGTCTGGTACAAACGAGGCTTACCGTCATGACCCAGACCCGATTATCGGCCAGGGCTGAGGGCGTCGAGCCGTGCGAAGTCCGCGACAGGTTCGCAGCGACGGCGTCGCCGAGAACGGCGAAGGGTGGTACGCCCGAAAGCGCGTCTCGCGGGCATCCTGCACAACGCGTCGCACTCGTATCCAGGGCGGCGACCCTGGTTGGATGGACGGTGTGCGAGGGGACGGAGGAGGCGCCGATCATGCCGGACGGCTTCGCTTGGACAGACGGCGGCCGAGCGAACCGCCGCTGATGCCGATCCTCCCGGGCGGCGCTGTTCGGATGGACGTGCGGCCCGGCCAAGACGAACTTTGCGCGACGGACCGGAAAGACGCGACGCTGAAGGGTTCCTTGACCTAAGGCATCGCGGCACATTAGATTAAGAACAGGGATTGTTGCTCCCGCCAGGCACGACCGTGCTTGGCCATCGAAGAGTCGCACGCTGTCGCCGTCTCGGTGTAGGGCGACCTGCCGGAGCGGTGCCGGGCGTGCGTGCGTCAAACCTCCACGACGGGGCTCCAGGACCGGACTTGGCTGCGAGAGGAAAGCGGGCGCTGCCGTCGACTGAGAAAACGGCTCTGAGCAGTGACGGATGGGACGGAAGAGGGTCAGAGACCGGCCTGCCCCGTCCCTCTACACGATGAGGGACACGTGATGAAGGAACGAAAGTCTATCCTCGTTTGCGTTGTCTTGGCGACGGCCCTCCTAGCGCCCGTGGCGCACCCCGAAGCGGCCGCCGAAATCATCAGCGACAGCGGGCTGAAGGAGCTGGGTCTGCAGCGTTATTGGCAGACGAACTTGCCGCTCGTCGGCGGCGACGCGCCAGGCCGGGCCATGCTTCTGGATGACAGTCTCTACGTGCTCACGGACTTGAACATCGCCTACGCCCTGCACGCCCCGACGGGCATCCTCCGATGGGCCAAGCCCGTGGCAGAGGAGGGCCAGTCTGTCCGAGGGCCGACGCACAGCGGGAAGTTCGCGTTCTTCACGCCTCCGGGAAGCGTCCGCCTGTTGGATCGGCAGACGGGCGAGCCGGCGCGCGAGCCGCGATCGCTTCGAGGCGTGGTGATCGAGGCGGCGCACGACACCGCAACGATCTCGATCGGCGGCGCCCACGGCGTTCGGGCGGGCAACGTGCTGCAAGTCCTCCGGGCGGACTCCCCTGGCGGTTCGCAGCTTCGGCCGATCGCGCAGTTGAAGATCACGTCGCTCGATGAGCGACAAGCGAAGGGCCGCCTCACGCGGTTGAGCTCGAGCTTGAGGACGGCTTCCGGGGACCCGGTGCGAGCGGACGTCGAGTTGCCGCGTGCCGAGGTCAAGCTTCCGTTCGCGGCGAGCTGCGCGGCCGTGGCCGACGACAAGAGCATCTACGTTGGGGCGGCCAACCAGCGGTGCTA
>CAZERK010000038.1:0-13937 GCA_964514515.1 uncultured Planctomycetaceae bacterium | reverse complement strand
GGGCCGGGCGCTGCGGTCAGGTCGATTGGGCGAGGAGAATCTCGGCGATGCGCTCGCCGGCTCGGCCGTCGGTCAACGCGCTGTGCCCCTGCGACGCGTGGCCGTGGCTGCGGAACGCATCGAAGGCGTCGCGGATGCCAGCCGCAGTCGGCCGTACCAGACGATTGGTGCCCAGCTCGATCGTGTAGGGCCGTTCGGTCGTCTCGCGCAGGGTCATGCAGGCGACGCCCAGGATCGTCGTCTCTTCCTGGATGCCGCCGGAGTCCGTCAGGACGAGCGACGCCTCGGCCATCAGCTTCAGGAAGTCGAGATAGCCCAACGGCGAGATGATCTTCAGGCCGGACAGGGCTTCGGCCCTGGCGCGGAGCCGGAACTGCTCCAGCCGGGCGATCGTTCGCGGATGCGCGGGGAACACGATGGGCATCTGCTGGGCGACGGCCGCCAGCCCGTCGAGAATTCCGCCCAGTACGGCGGCATCGTCCACGTTGCTGGGGCGATGCAGCGTCAACACCGCGTAGCGCGACGCCGCGAGGCCGAGGTCGTCGCGGATGCTCGATTGCCGGGCCTTGGGCAGATGCTTCAGCAGCGTGTCGGCCATCGTGTCGCCGACGAGATGGCATTTCTCGGACGCGACGCCTTCGCGATGGAGATTGACCATGCCGGAAGGCTCCGTCACGAAGAGCAGGTCGCTGAGATGGTCGGTCAGGACGCGGTTGATCTCTTCCGGCATCGCGCGGTCGAAGCTCCGCAAGCCGGCCTCCACGTGGGCCACGTGGATGCACAGCTTGGCGGCCACGAGCGAACAGGCCAACGTCGAGTTGACGTCGCCGACGACGAACAGCCAGTCAGGGCGTTGTTCGAGGACGACGGGCTCGAAGCGCTTCATGATCTCGGCGGTCTGGGCGGCATGGCTGCCCGAGCCGCAGTCCAGGTTGACGTCCGGCTCCGGGAGTTCCAAGTCGCGGAAGAATCGGGCGGACATGTTGTCGTCGTAATGCTGGCCGGTATGCACGAGAAACGGCTGGATTCGGCCCGTTCGTTTGAAGGCCTCGACCAACGAGGCGATCTTCATGAAGTTGGGTCGGGCACCGCACGTCAACAGGCAGCGGATGGGATGCGGCTGCGGCACGGGTCTATCGCTCCAACAATCGGGTGCCTTCGACGGCGTAGCGGCTGCCGCATCGCTGGCAACGGAGTCCGCCGGACGGTTCTTCACGCAGCCGCTCGCCGCAGCGGCACATCCAGCCGATCTGCACGGCCGGGTTGCCGACGACGAGGGCGAAATCCGCCACGTCGCGTAGGACGACGCTGCCGGCCCCGACGAAGCAATATCGTCCCAGCGTAACGCCGCAGACGATCGTGCAATTCGCCCCCAACGTGGCGCCGCGTCGGACGCGCGTCGGGGCGTACTCGCTCTTGCGGCTGACGTGAGCGCGCGGGTTGCGAACGTTCGTGAAAACCATGCTCGGCCCGCAGAAGACGCCTTCTTCGAGGACGACGCCGTCGTAGAGGGAGACGTTGTTCTGAATCCGGCAGGCGTCGCCGATCACGGCCGTAGGCGCGACGTAGCAGCCTTGGCCGATGCCGACGTCTCGCCCGATTCGGGCGCCCTTGCACACGTGCGCGAAATGCCAGACCTTGGAACCGGGACCGATGATCGCGCCGTCGTCCACGACGGCCGTCGGATGCACGAAGAAACCGCTATCGTTGCGCGCGTCGGCCATCACGATTCGACCTCCGCCAGCTCCACGGCCGCGCCTCGTCGCTGAAGCGAGATCGAGCCGGCCTGGAGAACCTGGACGACCCGCAGGCCTTCCGCGCCGTCCGTGCGCACGGGCGCGTCGTCGAGCACGGCGTCCACGAAATGCTGGCATTCCAAGACAAGCGGCTCGCCACCCGCGATCTTCGGGATGATGATGTCGCCCGTGCGCAGCGATACGACGTCCGCGAAGGAGTTTAGCGGCGGCAGCGGGTCCGCGCCCTTGTCGCAGATGCGGATCTTCTCGTTGGCCGACATGTCGTCGAAGACGACCATCTTCTTGTCGCCGACGAGGGTCATGCGGCGCGTCTTGTGCGGGTCCAGCCAACTGACGTGGACGTGGGCCATCTTGCCGTCGGCGAACTGGAGCGTCGCGAACACGACGTCCTCGACGGCGCTTTGCAGATAGCACATGCCGGTGGCGCTCACGCTGATCGGCGAGGCCCCGAACAGACCGCAGACAACGGAGACGTCGTGCGGCGCGAGCGACCACCATGCGTTCTCATCGCGACGGACGACGCCCAGGTTCGTCCGTTGGGTGTACATGTAATAGACGCGCCCCAGTTCCCCCCGCGCCAGGAGGCGACCGACGGCATCGACGGCCGGGTGATAGCGCAGGAGGTGGCCGACCATCAGATGCTTGCCGGCTCGTCGAGCCTGATCGGCGACCGCCCGGGCATCCGCTGCGTTGAGCGCCAGGGGCTTTTCGACCAGCACGTGCTTGCCGGCCGCGAGGGCCTGCATCGCATGCGCATGATGCTGCGCGGCCGGCGTCGCGATGGCGACGGCTTCGATCGACGGATCGTCGAGGATTGAACGATAGTCGTCCGTGACGCGGGCAGCCGCGTGACGGCGGGCGACCTTCTGGCGGACGGCTTCGTCGATGTCGCAGACGACGGCCAGATGACACCGGCTGCAGAGGCTGAAGCTCCTCAGCAGGTTCTGCCCCCACGCGCCGGCTCCAACGAGAGCGATGTTCAGGACGCGGTTCAAGATGGCTTGACTCCTTGATCGGCTTACGGCGTTGTCGCGGCTTGGGTTCCCGCTCCGACTCCGGGCCCGATCTCCTGTTCCGATCCCTATTCCAGTCCCGATCCCCGTTGCGGCCCGATCCCGGCTCCGGTTCCGCCTCCCGAGCCGGACCCGGTTTCGGTTTCTTCTTCGCTCGTTGGCGGTACGCCGGGCTCCTCGGAACGCGACGGTTTCTTCCGCGGCAAAGGCTGGATGCCGAGCTTCTGGCACACGCGTTCGTAGGCGCCGCGCGGGGCGCGATTCCAATCCGATTCTTGGACGATGTTCTCGACGATCCTCGGGAACGTGAATTGGATCTTCATGCGATCGGACGACGTTTGCTGCTGGTAGGCGTCGAAGACCTGCTTGGCCCGATTGAGCCGGGCGACGGCCTGGTCATCCTCTCCGAAGGCGTAGAACCGAAGGGCATCGGTGACGAGGAAGCGGACGCGGGCCATGGTCACGCGCTCGTCACCCATCGTACGGTCGATAAGGAACTGTTGGCTGACGAAGCCTTCCAAGCCGTGCTCGTACATCGGATCGGGGAAGTTGTCGTGCATGAAGTTGAACAGCTTCAACGCCTCCGCCCGCTGGCCGAGTTCGTAGTAGCGGAGCATGGCGCCGCGGACGAAGCCTTCGAAGCCTGACTCGAAGTTGGTGGAGACGGGTTGCTTCGCGTCCTGTTCCGTCTGCACGTATTGCTTCGAGTCTCGGAGGTAGGCGTCGAAGAGGATGGGAATCATCCGCATGTCCGGCGAGAACAAGGGGGGCTCGCCGAGCTTGGCGTTGGGGCTCATGGCGAGGCGGCCTCGCTGGTACATCCGTTGGATGCAGAAGAACTCGATGCGGCTCGTGTTGAGCTTCTGGATCTCGACGTACTCGCGTTCATCGCGTCCTTTCTCCACGCCCATCGTGGACCAGTAGAGCGCGTGCGTCTCGGGCAGACGCCAATCGAAGCTGACGCCGAATTCCTTCTGCAAGCGGAGAATGCGGTCGGGATCGAGCTTCATCTCATTTCGCAGCCGCTCGGCCCGCCAGAAATGCTCGACCGTCGCTCGGACCTCAGCCGTCGCAGACTCGCTCATGAGGGCCTTCAAGGCGGCGAGCCGTTCGGCTTCCTGGCCCGGCGGCGTCTGGGGAATCTGCACGTCGCCGGCCTTCAGGCTCGACAGCAGGCCGAGGAAGACCCCGGGCTGCGTCGCGTCAAAACCGAATGCGGTGAGGCGGTCCGCGAAGTTCTTGATGCCGGGCTTGGCCAGCAACTCTTGCACCGTCAGCGGCGCCTTGGCGAGGGGCTCGAAGTCGTGGTTTCGATAGAAGTCGCCGCGGACCAGACCGGGCCTCACGTAGTCGTCCGGCGGCTCGCCGAGGATGTCCTCGACTTGCAGGGCGAACTGCAACTTGTAGTAGTAATGCATTTCGTCCATGTAGTCGCCGACTTTGTGAAACAGAATCCAGGCCAGCTCGCGGTAGAGCTGCGTGTTGTTGGGGTTCAGCGGGATGCCTTGGTCCCGAAGCAACTCGTAGCCGTTTCGCACCCAGCGCCAACGCTCCTCGGGCGTCGAGAGCGTCACCGAGATGTTGTAGGACATGTTCCAGGCCTGAAAGGCCCATACGCTGGCGAACTTCGGCTGGAGTTGGCAGATCGTCTCCGAAAGTTGGTATGCGTCGAAGAACCGGCCTTCTTCCTTGAGCTTCGTTGCCCGCATCCAGAGATAGTCGACGAGCGGCGCCCGACCGACAGCGAGCAGCGGCGTCAGCAACATGCTCGGCTGGACCGTCTCCGGCAGGGGAGGCAGAACGAGGTTGTTCTTCTGTCGCGCCTCGTTGAGCGGCGCGATCCGCGTCGACGCGATGGCGACCATCGCAACGCCGAGCAGGGCGAACAACCATTTTCGAGTCGCCGGCCGCATAGACGCTCTCTACCGCCGCGTGCATGAAACGCCGCGACGCGCCGGTTCGCGTTCGCCGCAGACAGCCCCGTTCGTCGGCTGGTCCTGCCTGAGCGCCAGGATGCCTGCCGTACAGGAGCGTTCCGCAACGTCCAGAAGTTTCTCGCTTCAGTCCGGTCCGATCGTCGCCGCGGACGGGTAATTCCGAACCAGTCCCTTCGTCGGACGCTGCTCGTGTTGTTAGTCGCGCTGTCCACCCCTTGTTGCGTGGCACAGGCTAATAGGCTGTGTCCGCACCGGCTGTCAGCCGGCGCCACACGATTGGAGCCAACCAGCGTGACTCACTGCACCAGCGTACTGCGCTACACGATGACCGCCGCCAATTCTCTCCGACGCAGGACCAGGACCGCAACGACCATCACGGCGGCGCTCTTGAGCAGGCCCTGCTTCCAAAACGCGTTCCAGAGCGTCGTCCAGCCGACGGCTCGGCCCTCGATCAACTGGCTGACCGGATCCACGTCGCCGATGTACAACGCCCATTCGACGCTCTTGACCGCCGACCTGCGAACCTGGAAGTCCAGCCCTGGGTTAGGGCCGACGTATTCCTCCGTGGCCGCGAAGGATTCGGCAACGAAGCCCATGGAGATCGAGAGGATGAACATCGTCAGCACGATCAGCGACCCGACCGGAAGACTTAGGAACGTCGAGGCGCAGATGCCGAACGACGCCAGGCAGGAGATCGGGATCAGTATCGCCAGAGCTGCCTGGAGAAGCCCGAGCTCGAACGGCCCGATCCGGTAAAGGACTTCCAGCGCCCCCGGCATGTCGAAGACCGCGATGCCTCGCCGAGGGTCGGCGTTGAGAAAATGCACCAGGAGCGTTCCGTCCGGCGCGATGGCGTTGACCGGAATCTCGAACTCGTTGAACGTGCGGGCGGGGAAGGCGTCTTCGTACTCGGCGAACGTCGGCTTGGAGGGATCGCCGATTCCCCACAGGCACAGCAGCTTGTCTTCTTCCAGCATCCCGCCGCGGAACGACATCGGCGGCAGTTGAGCGGGTACGTGTATCTTGAACCGGACGGTCAGGATGAAGTCTCTGTCGGCTTTCGGCGTGAGCCGCTGGAACCGCCACGTCCGGGTGTCCCCCATGGCGATCGAATGGTAGGACACGAAGACGGCGTCCGCCACACGCTCGCGCACCTCGCGTTCGGTCATGTCTTCCGGAAGCCGGTCGTCTTCCTTGAGCTGGTTGAAAACGCGGTCGGTCTCGGCGCCCAGATCCGGGGGGTCCGGCGCCACGACCGCTCGCGCCACGAGGACCTGTCGGCGGAGCTGGTCGAACTTGCGCAGGTCGACACGCGTCGGCTCCGGCAGTTGCAGGAGTAGGTCCGCGATTTGTTGGGGGGGCCTGCCGAGGGCCGAGGCGAACGCCGTGATGATCGGGCTGTCGGCGCCTGTCTTGCCGACGCCGCTGACCTGATCCAGGGAGGAGACGGCTTGGGCGGCCTGGGGTCCCGTCAGCCCGCCGTAGTTCTGCAAATCGCTCGCCAGGTGCGTCTTGAATCCTCTGATGATGAGGATCGTGCCGGCGTAGGTCGCCAGGGTGACGATCGCCAGCAAGACCGTGTTGAAAATCATGATGCCGGTCCACTTTCCGGCCAGGATCTGCCAACGCGGGATGGGCTTCGTGGCGATGGCGTAGACCTGTCGGCTGGCGATCTCGATGGAAAGGGACCGGCATGCGAAGAAGATCGTCAGCAGCGAAAGGACGAAGCCGGCGAAGCCCATCGCGTACATGACAAACATCTGGACGCGGCCCTTGATCGTGCCGTCGCCCTCGGCGGTCAGATAGAAGAGCGGAACCGCCACGAGAATCACGAGGGCGAACCCGGAAGCGATCTTGGCTCGGAGGCCCTCGGCCATCGTCGTTCGGGCGACGGCTGCAATTCGCTGTCGGGCGCCGCGCAGCTCCCAGCCGCATATCTCGCCGGCCTGGCGACCGAACGCGCGGCGCAGGACATAGACCAGCGTGATCAGGCAGAACACGCCGGCGATCGCGATCATCACAACCGAGAAGGTGTAGTTCTCCGTCATCGGATTGGCGTAAACGTCCTCCGGCCAGGCGTGCCACGCGGTGGGCAGGCGGCCTCGCTACGAGTCCTGCGATAAGACGCTGTTTCGCTCTGTTGAAAGCCCGCAGCGTTCCCGGCGCGCCGGGACGGCCGACGTGGAACACGAAAGGCTCAGCGTCTTGCGATCTCGCACCGTGCTCGACTCCTAACCCCGTAGGTTTCTCAACAGGGCAAAACAGCGTCCAAGCCGATTTCGGGTTCGGGACCGGCTCCTATTGCTTCGGCCTGCTTTCGTCCGGCGCCTTCCGCGGTTGCGTCAGACGGTCAATCACGGACTGATCCGGCTTGGGGCTCAAAGGCGTTTCGACCGGTCCTGCGGGCTCCGCCGATTCGCCGGTCGCGTCCAGCGCATTCGCGGCCGCCGGCGGCTTGCCGGACGTCAGCGATGCGAGTACGTCACCGCGAGGCTGCAGTTTCGCTTCCACCGGACCGGCCGCGCCCTTCGTTCCCGGCGGCTCCGCTGCCCCCGCGAACCCCCGCCGGACTTCCGGCTGCGCCTTCGCACCTTCCTGCCCAGCATGAACGAGCGTCTCGATCAAGGCTCGGCCGCCTTCCTCGCTCTCGCGTCCCGTCAGGAACGCCGAGACGCCGCCGGTCGATTCGGCGCCGCTCGTTGCCAGCTTGTCTCTCTGCGCCTGGCTGACGACGCGGAGGAACAGGGCCTCCAGGCGGTCGGTCGGATGATCCACCGATAGGACTTCCCGACCGGCCTTCGCGATGAGTTCGCGAATCTTCCCGACCGTCGCGTCATCGAGCTGCTTCGCGGTGATCTGCGTGACGTCCCGCCTTTGCAGCAAATCCCGCACGGCGCCGACGGCCTGCCGCCGTCCGCCGTACATGATCGCCACACGGTTGCAGACGTCCTCGACATCCGCCAGCAGATGGCTGCACAACAGCACGGTCTTGCCGCGATCGCCCAGGGCCTGGATGACGTCTTTGATCTGCCGCGTACCAATTGGATCCAGGCCGGTCGTCGGCTCGTCCAGGATCAACAGGTCGGGGTCGTTGATGAGCGCCTGGGCGAGGCCGATGCGCCGCGCCATGCCTTTTGAATACGTGCCGACGGGCCGACGCGCGGCTCGCTTGAGGCCGACCATCTCAATCAACTGCTCGGTACGCCGCCGCCGTTCGAAGCGGTCGAGCTTGAACAGCCGGCCGTAGTA
Organism: uncultured Planctomycetaceae bacterium; assembly: GCA_964514515.1. Classification (GTDB taxonomy): domain Bacteria; phylum Planctomycetota; class Phycisphaerae; order UBA1845; family UTPLA1; genus CAZERK01. The sequence goes on along the minus strand of CAZERK010000038.1, from coordinate 5,981 downwards.
GTCCAGCGTCTCGTATGCGTTCAGATAGCGGTAGAGATAGGACTCCTCAGGCATGAATCCCACGCGAGCCTTGATCATCGTGTCGGTCGGCGGCCGGCCGAAGATCCTCGCGGCTCCGAACGAGGGATATAGCAGACCGAGCAGCATCTTGATGGTCGTGGTCTTGCCCGAGCCGTTCGGCCCGAGCAAGCCAAAGACCTCGCCGGGGAGAATTTCCAAGTCGAGCCTGTCGACGGCCAGCACCTTGTCTCGCCCCCAGAAGTCCTGAAAGACCTTGGTTAGCGAGATGCATTGCACCACGGGTTCCAGGCGGTTCTGAATCATGATCTCCCCAACCTGGCCTTCGCCCTCGCTTGCGGCGTGTTCCTGCCCGCTTTCATGGCCTCGATTTCCCGGGCGCCGCCCTCGGGGCTTCGGGGGATGTGCAGCCGATACTCGCGCGCATCCCGGGGCACAAACACCTTCGCGACGCGAGGATTCTCCAGGGCCTTCGCGTAGAAGTCCTCGAGCATTCGGGACACGAAGATTTCGGGATTCTGCGCGTACTCGGGCAGGACCTTCTGGAACTTGTCGTGGTCGCCGGACGCCTCCTTGACGATTTCGCTCTGGCGAATGCGGGCGTTGTTGATGATGGTCTGCACCTCGCCAGAAGCCTGCATCAACAGTTTCTCTGTCCGTTCACGTTGATCGGCCAGCGCTTTGCGCGCTGGGTCGACCGCTTCGGCGCCGCCGCCGGACCGCGTCGTGGCCAGCGACTCCGAGAGGGCGAGCATGAGCGCGTACTCCCGTTGCGTCGCCGCGGCGATCGCCTCATACTCAGGACCGGCGGTCTCCAGAAGCCGGGCTTGGGCTTCGGAGGATGCCCGGGTGATGTTCCTAGCCTTGTCGGTCTGCGCCGCGAACACCTTATCGAAAACCTCCTGCACTTGGCGCGGCGGCATGATCGCTTCCAGCGTTGTGCTCTTGGGAGCGAGGATGCCGCTGGTTGGATCGATCTCGATGCCAAGCGACCAGCCGGCCTTCTCAAGGGCCTTGAGCTTCGCGCTGAGGTCCAGGGCCACCGCTTCCAGAAAGGCATTCTGCCCCGGACCTCGGATTTCCAGCGCCTCCTTCTTCGCGGCCGTGTCGATCATCGCGTTGCGTGCGAGACTGGTCAGCAGCGTGTATTCCGGGAAGAGCCGGTAGGCCCGCGACCGAACCGTCGCCTCCGGATCCGGCATCTCGGATACGTGCGTCAAATACGCAACCGGGTCCGTGATGCGGTACTTCACGACGATCGAGGCGTGCAGGATGTTAACGTCGCCGGTCATCAGGTAGTCGTCACGGGCCGGGCTCAGATTGCTCACCTTGTAGCCGATCTTGCCGCTTCTTCGTTCCTCGTCCGTGATCTGGAAGAGGAATTCGACGGGAATCTCCCGTTCGTTTGTCTCGACGGTCAACCACCGCTCAAACGGATACGGAAAGGACCAATGCCAGCCGGGCGGCAGTACAGCGGATCGCGTCAACTCGCGCTCGCCGGTCCCGACAATCCTTCCGAAACGCAGGACGAGGCCCACCTCGTTGGGCTTCACGCTGAACCACCCGCTGACGGAATAGAGAACAACCAGCACGAACATCAACAGCTTGAGGACGCGGAAGCTCTTGCGCATCGCCTCGGCCAAGGATTGATTCGCAGCGTCGAGCCGGTCGTCCTCGAACGGGCGGCCGTCTGCGTCATGGACGTGCGCCGCGGGGCCGCCGGGGCCGGCAGGATTCGGTGGTTGGGTCGTCATGGCTGGCCCCCCGGCTGGCCGCCGTTCGGCGCCGCGACGGGTTCGACTGAGCCGGCGGTTTCGCTGTTGTCCGGCTGGTCTTCGGCCATCGGAACCGGCGCGCTGGTTTGCTCCGTCGCCGCTTTGAGTAGGTCGAACGGGGCGATCTTCGCCGCGTCGAGCACGAGCGTGATCTGCCCGCTCTCGAAGATCCTCTGCACGGTTTCCAGCTTCTTCAGGAAGTCGCTCAGATTGCGGTTTCTGGCGAAGACCTCGTAGTAGGTCGCTGCTTGGGCGTCGCCCTGTCCCTCGATGCGCTTGGCGAACGCGTCGGCCCTCGCGATGATCCGCTGTGCCTTCTCTTCCGCTTCCGCGCGGATTTGCCTGGACCTCGCCACGCCCTCGGCGGCCAACTCCTTGATTTCCTTCTGCCGGTCTTCCTTCATTCTCGCGAAGACTTCCTTCGTCACCGACTCAGGAATACCGAGCCGCTTGATGCCCACGCTGACGACTTGGATGCCGTAGTTCCGTTCGGCGGGCCGCTCGATCCCTTGGAGGAAGGCACGTTCGATTTCGGCCAGCTTCATCTGCTTGGGGTCGGTATTCACCAGATTCGTCAGCGGGTGCGTTCGCAGGACGACGGAGACTTGGTTTTCAAGGAGGTCGCGGATTTTGGTGGCGGCGGCATCCTCGCGTCCGACCGCCTCCAGGAAACGCCGAGCATCCTTGATGCGCCACGTGGCGTAGGCCGTCAACACGACGGTCTTCTGATCTTGCAGACCGAGCTGCCGGAATTCCGTCTCGAAGCTCCGCAGCCGTGCGTCGTAGCGATGCACGCGGTCGATGGGCCAGAACAGCTTCCAATGGAAGCCTGCCTCGTTCGGTTCGATGACGTTCAGCACCTTGTCGAACCGCGTCACGACGACGGTTTCCGTGAAACGGACCTGAAACGCGCACATCATCAGCAGGATGACCACGATGATGAACAGGGCGATCACGATGCTCGCACGATTCTTCAGCATGTTCGACACCTTCAACTGCACGGACGGAGGCGCCTGGTCAAGCGACGACAGCCACGTCCGCCGGACCGTCCCGCTTCTCGATCCCGCCGCGTCGTTGGCGGCGCGCGGCGTCCGGTTCCGACCGGCGTCGGCCGCTCACGGATTCTTCGCCTGCCGGGACTCCATCGCACCGAGTTCCGCCGCCATCAGGTCGATTTCCTGCGGCGGCTTGAGGTCCAACTCGTACAAAACCCGATTCACGTCATCCAACGCCACGATGTACTTGCGCACGTTCTGGAGACCCATCTCCAACATCCGCAGATAGACTCGGAGGAGGTAGACCTCGGGCGCCGCCTTGTACGCCCGCAACTGGCTCTCGTAACGCTCGGCGTTGGACATCTCACCGAACACGCGCTCGTGGGTGCGCTGCACCGCTTCCGCCACGATCCGTCGGGCTTCGCCGCTGATCTCCGGATCGTCGCGCAGCAATCGTTCGACGACTTGGGTCGCGACGTCCATCGCCTCGCCGCGCACGCGAGCCTCGTCTTCTGCGTCAATCGCCGCGAAGCATCGCTGCCAGTCGATGCCCGCGCTCTCGATGCGCATCGAAGCGGCGTCGCCTTCGGCCTCCTTGATCTTTGCCTCCTTCGTTTCATAGGCGCTGACGACGTCCTCGTAGCTCTTGGCGACGTTTTCGTCAGGCGGCGGATGCACGCCGCCGATGCCCACGTAGACGATTTCCACGCCGATCCCCTTGCCGTCGTAGCCCGCTTGGTCGCAGGCATCTTGTATCCGAACGTGCAAGTCCTCGGCGGCTCGGATGCCCCCCACGCCCAGCAAGTCGAGCAGGTCGGCCTCGGCCGCGTAGCGCGTCAATTCCCGGTAGGCGACCGATTGAACGATCGCCTCGGCGTCTTGCGATTGGGCGTGATAGCGGATGACGTCCTCGTCGCTGCCGTGTTTGACCCGCCATTGCAGCGGCACGTTGAGGGACAGCAGGTTGACGGGGACCTTGGCGTTGGCGGATGCCGCGCGGTCTCCCACCAGAAGCTGATACTCGTGCTTGTAATGCTTCTTGGTCCAGAGGATGGGGAGCTTGGAGACTTGGCCCTTCTTCGTCTCTTCGTCCTCTTCGTATCCAAGCGCCATGCGTTGGATGCGCTCGACCGGTATCACGGTGACCCGATCGATCGGCCAGAACCACCGCAGGTGTGTTCCAGGCTTGGCGGTTTTGCTCAGCGGCGTGCCGAAATGCTCGATGACCGCCTGATGGCCCGGCGGCACCACGACGATGCACGTGAGGGCGAAGATGACGACGATTTGAATCAGCAGCAGCGGCAGGATGGCGCGTCCGAGCAGCTTGTAGAACCACGTCTCGCTGACTTTGAAGCCGAATTGGTAGTCGACGGCGTTGGCGACGCTGCGGAGGATGCCGCCCGGTTCGCTGAAGATGCCGAGCAATCGGCTGTCGTAGAAGGGCCGCTGGATTTGGCCTGGGATGCGCGGCCGGTAGAAATCCAGGACGAAGTTGATGAGCGTCTCGACGGCCAGGAAGATCAGCAGCAAGCCGATGACACGGCTCAGCCAGACTTCGATCCAATCCAGCCCGCTGATGACGCACAACAGAGCGATGGAGGCGGCGAGGCACGACGCGCTGCAACCGAACAGGGCATCACCGCCTGCCCGCAGCACGCCCCAACCCGACAGGCGGCTCATGCCCATCGCATAGCGGGACAGCATGAAACAGGCGAAGGCGATGCCGCCGGTGAAGAACAGGACGATGTTGGCGTGCAGCAGGGGGCCGGCCGCGGCATCGGCGATCGGCGGGAACTGCCAGACCCACGGCAGCACGACGATGCCCGCTGCCAGATAGTAAACGGCGAACAGCAAGGCCAGCGTCGGCACAAGCAGCCGTTCGATGGACCTCAGCCGCCGGGCCATGGCCAGCTTCTCCATCTGGCCAAGGTCCTCCTCTTCGAAGATGGTCTGAGCGCCGCCGAGCTTCTCGCGTCGCATCCGTTCGAGTTCGGCCACCTCGAACCGTTCTTCGCGAACGAGCCGCTGCTGGTGAAGCTGGATGAGGTTCAGCAGCCAAACACCGCACGCGCCGAACGTCTGAAAGGCGGCGGCCCAGATCGCGCTGCTGGAGCTCCAGATGCCCAAGATGGCCATGACCGCCGTGCTTACGAGGCAAAGCAGCAATCCCAAGAAGGCGACGAACTCACCGCGTTTGTCGGTACCGGTCATGCGGCGATCCTGTTACGGCCGTCTGATCGATCGGCCGGGTGTGTGGGGCCGGCGTCTGTTCTCGCTTCTCGCTCGGCGTCGGGCGCCGTGCGAGCCGTATATCCGTCAACGGCGGGACTCAGGAGGGCTATTGTAGGAGCGAGACATACCCTGCCAAGCCCTGAAACCAGCCCGGCTTGAGGTTCCGTCGGCAACATGGCGTGCGATCCGTTTGCAGGCGTGCGTTGCCGCCCGGCTCCCACGGCGATGCCGGTCCGTCTTGACCTTGCTTGCCTGTACGCTTACACAAGAAACCCGATCCGACAGCTTCGTGGCTCGCGGCGACAGGCGGCGGGCTCCGAACCGATGGGGCCGGCGATGTCGATCGCTGCGCCCCGAGCGGCGGCCGGCTTCTCCTGCCAGGGACGGCCCGACGGTGCGTCCCGTGCAAACTTGGGCGCGTTTGGGACGTATTTGTCTCTTGGTGGCGAAGCCCCTGCATGGTGTGTGCAGGCGTTCTGGCGGGGCGCGGAGCCACGTCGGTGTCCTTGCGGGAATGCACGGACAGGTCGGGGCGACCTGGGTCTCCTGAAGGCGAGTCATGGGTCAACTTGTCGCCATCACCAAGAACACGTTTCTCCAGACGGTCCGGCAGCCGGTCTACGGGATCATCGTCCTCGTGACGCTCGCCGGCCTGGGCTTGTCCCCCACGGTCACGGCCTACACCCTCGACGACGACAACAAGATGCTCCGCGACATCGGATTGTCTACGCTTCTCATCCAGGGTTTGTTCTTGGCCTGTTTCGCGGCGAGCAGCGTTCTGGACGCCGAGATCGAGGAGAAGACGGTCCTGACGGTCGCCGCGAAGCCCATCCGTCGCTGGGTCTTCACGCTCGGCAAGTACCTGGGCGTACTCGGCGCCCTCGTAGCCGCGCACTACCTGGCCGGCATCGCGCTGTTCATGACGATGCGGCACGGCGTCTTGCAGGCCGCGTGGGAGACG
>CAZERK010000037.1:11539-14016 GCA_964514515.1 uncultured Planctomycetaceae bacterium | reverse complement strand
CAGCATCCCTGCCGGGAGGCGGTCGTCGGACGGACGATCATCGACGCGACAGCGTGGGACACGACGCCGGGCAGGTATCAACAGGCTCGCGACGAACTCCTGCGCGCACTTAAGGACTCCCGTCCGAAGTAGGCCCGCACCTGCTGTCGTTTGGCCCCGACGACTGGCACGCGCCCCAGGCCCGCTGTCCGACGCAGGAGTCAGCTTGCATCGCCTCGCACAGGAAGATGTTGCATAGGTCCAAGGAACCCGGATCTCAGTCCGGGCGGCGCCGCGTACCTGGGCAGCCTGGGCTGTACGTTTCCCCCGAACGGGGTACGATTCCGGCCGGCCATGGACACCTCCACGTTCTGGACGATTGCCTCGGTCGTCAACTACGCCGCCGCCTTGCTCGTGATTGAGCGAATCCTGCGGACACGACGTGATTCCCGCGGCATGTTGCTCTGGATTCTCGTCCTGCTGTTGCTGCCCCTGCTCGGGCTGATTCTCTATCTTCTGGTTGGGCAGGCGCCCATCGAGCGCCGCGTCCGTCGCCGCCGTCGCCGCCGCCGTCAGATCGAGCCGCACCTCCAGCAACGAACCGCCGTCCTGGCGGCGTCTTTCGACGGACGCGCGTCCGGGCATCCGTCTGAGCAACAGCGGGCGCTCATCCGAATCGCGACGAAGGTCAGCGACTCCGTCGTGACCCGTGGCAACGAAGTCCTCATCTACCACGACGCCGAACAGGCGTTTCTCGAACTGGGGCTGGCCATCGAAGCCGCCCAGTCGCACGTTCACATGGAGTACTACATCTTCCGCGGCGATGAGACCGGCCGCGCCGTGCGGGACCTTCTGATGCGCAAGGCGCGCGAGGGCGTCGAGGTGCGGCTGCTCGTCGATGCCGTCGGCTCCTGGAATCTCCGCCGATCGTTCATCCGTCCGATGCAGGCCGCCGGCGTGAAGGTCGCCTTCTTCATGCCCTGGGGCGTCAGGCGGCGCTTCCACCTGAACTGCCGCAATCACCGTAAGCTGACGGTCATCGACGGCCGCCTCGGATTCTTCGGCAGCAAGAACATCGCCGACGAATACCTCGGACGCAAGAAACGCCGCTACGGCCCCTGGCGAGACACCCATCTTCGCGTGCAGGGTCCCTGCGTCGCCCAGTTGCAGGAAGTCTTCGTCGAGGATTGGCATTTCACGACGCGAGAGAACCTGACCGCCGACCGCTACTTCCCCGTCCCCGAGGCCGCCGGCGACAAGCTCGTGCAGATGGCGCCCACGGGACCCGACCGCCGGCCCGGCGTGCTCCACCAATTGCTGAACGCAGCCGTGTCAGACGCGCGGCACTCCGTCTCGCTGTTGACGCCCTATTTCGTGCCCGATGCGGCGATGATGCTGGCCTTGACCTCGGCGGCCTACCGGGGCGTGCGCGTGCAGGTGCTGCTGCCCTCCCGGCCGGACCACAAGCTGCTGCTCTGGGCCGCCCGCGGGTGCTACGCGGAATTGCTCGACGCCGGCGTCGACGTCTACGAGTTCGCCGACGGGATGCTGCACTCCAAGGAGGTCATCGTCGACAGTCGTTGGGCCATGGTCGGATCGGCCAACATGGACATCCGCAGCTTCCGAATCAACTTCGAGCTGACCAGCCTGCTGTACGACGAGGACCTCGCCAGCCAGTTACAGCAATCGTTTGATCGGCTTCGCGGCCAGGCCCGTCGCATCCGGCGGCGGGACTTGGAGGCGTGGGGCTACCCCCAAACGATGGCGGCCGGCGTCGCGCGCCTAGCCACGCCGATGCTGTAAAAGCGGCCGATTGCCCTCTCCCCGGCGGGGATTCAGACGCCCCGTCACCTTCCGCCAGTCGGCCGCTTCAGAAAACTTCGGCCTGTCATGTAGGCCGGCGTCGGCACGCCGAACTCGCCGAGGACCGTCGGCCCGACGTCCACGAGCGCGGGCTGCTCCATCAGGATCGGACGGTTGCTCAGCAGGATCCCGGGAACGAGATCGTGGGCAATGCAATGGTCCGCGCTCCAGGCGTTCGTGTTGTCGACGACCACCGCGTCGTCGAAGTCGCCCAGGCACGTCCGCCAACTCGAGCGGTAGCCGCGTTCGTAGCCGAGAACCAAGTCCGGCGCGTTGACGGCCTCCGCTCCGTGGTACCATTCATCACTGCGATAGATACGTCGAAAAACGTGTTGGCCCGTCTGCGGGTCCACGAGTTCCATCAACCGGGCGGACATCTCCGTCAACAGGGCGTCTCGATCCGCCGGATCGACCACGCCGCCGCTCTCGCGGCCCTTGAGGTTCAGGTAGATACTGCCGCCGACGCCGACGCTGTACGCCTTCGTCCGAGACCAGTCGCAATCGAAGTACAGGCCCTGTTGTGCGACCAGGTAGCCCTGGTCCCGCAGCCACGTGTTGACGCCGATGCCGCGCCGGAAGTTGCCGAAGCCGTGGTCGGAAAAGACGAGGATCGTCGCGTCCGGACCGAGCCGCTC
>CAZERK010000037.1:0-11529 GCA_964514515.1 uncultured Planctomycetaceae bacterium | reverse complement strand
CCGCCGCATTCCCCGAGCACGTCGTCCATTTTGCAATAAACGTCCTCGACGACCGCCTCGTAGCGCTTCGCGTCGTCCGAGTCGCGTACGGGATGCGGATCATCCGAGTCCCACCAGAACATGTGCGCCTGGAGATCGGTGCTCGAGAAATAGAAGAAGAGAAAGCCTTCCTCAAAATGGTCGAGCGCGTAGTCCAAGATTCGCACCCGCTCGTCCAGCACGTACGCGGACTGAATCCGGTATTCCTCGTCCGTGAAGATCTTGTGCTTCAGGGCGTTGAACTCTTCCGCGAAGCCCTGCGTATAAAACGGGCCGATCTCCTCGCCGATCTGCGCCACGAAGTCCGGCGGCTCGCTGAACACGATCTCAGAAGCCGTCGGGATGAAGTTCAACGGGCTGACGTACAGCCGGATTTGCGGATGCACCTCCTGCAGCAGGAATCGGGCCATCGCGCGGAACGAGGGACCGACCGGCGTATTCAGGAACGTCACGTCCTGCCAGTTGCTCCATTCTCCCACGTTCAGGATGAGCTCGACCGTCTCGTCGCCGAGCACGCCCTGGTTCACGTAGACGATCTTCGCCACGTCGTTCTCGTCGTCGGGATAGACCCTCAGCTCCACGGCCAGGTCCGGCGGCTTCATCGTGTTGTCGGCGGGGTCCAGCACGTCCACGTGAAACTCGTTCGGCGGCCCGTAGATCTTGCCCTTGTACCCGCCCGCCTGCGGATCGAACGCCAGCCGCAGCTTGTACCCCTCGCCGGCCTTGATATCCCGTCGGCGCCTCGTCGAGTAATGCTGATACGTGCCCTGCGAGCCCATCGCGTCCGGCACGCCCATGTCGCCCAGCGTCCGGGCGTTGCCGTAGGGCGAGGGGCTGGGCGGATAGTCCGCCGGGATGCGATAGATGTACGCCGGAATGCCGTTCGCATCGAGATGCTCCCAGAACGGCACGCCGCGGCGCAACAGGTGATTCTCCCGCTTCGTCCGCGGATACTGATAGCCGTCCAGCGGCCACGGCAGCTTGATCGGCGTCTTCTCATCGACCACGACGATCTCGTTGCCGGACCAATACGGCAGCGGAATGCTCGCCTTCAAGTCGCGATGGATGAAATCGAAGATGCCGTGAACGCCCGGACCCGCGCCCGTGATGAAGTTCGACCACGCGACGGGACTTTGCGGCGGGATGCTCGTGGTCAACGGGCAGAAGCCGCCTTCGTCGCGCAGCTTCACGAAATTCGGCATCCGGCCGGCAGCCATCAAGCGATCGACGAGCACGGGATCCATCCCGTCGCAGCCGAGCACGAGGACCTTCTTGCCCCCGGTCTTTCCGGGGTCGCCCTGTTTGCCGCAGCCCGTGACCAGGCACACGATCAGCCCGACCAGGACGCCCACAACGAGCCGCTCGATTCGCAACATCCTAATGAAAATCCCCTAACGGCTCGCGGCCGAGTCATTTCTTGCGGCATCGCTTCCGCGCAAGCTCCGATTACTGGTTCTCATCGCTCCCTTCGGGTCGCGGCTAAACGTCGCCGTCGTGCGCTGCCCAACTGCAGGGAGGCGGCTAAACGGCGCCGTCGCTCGCCGCAGCGGCGTCGAGTTCGATCTCCAACGCATGGCCGTCCATGTTCTCCGGCACGTCCACGCCGAACAAACCCAGGATCGTCGGCGCGAGGTCGACAATCGCCGGCGACGGGCTCTTGATCCGCCGATTGCTGAACAGGACGCCCGGCGCGAGCCGCGGATCGATGCAATGATCGCCGCTCCAGGCCTTGCGATTGTCGCTGAACACCTGGTTCGTGACGTCGCCGATCGCCGCCTCCCATGACACGCGATAGCCTTCGTTGTATCCGACGATCACGTCCGGCGCGTGCTCCTTATACGGTCCGAGGTAGCATTTCCAGGCATCATACGCTTCGTTGATCGCCACGCTGCCGTCTTGCGGATCGACCAGCCCCGTCAGCCTGCGGCACAGCTCTTCACGCAGGACGGCGGCTTCCGCGCCCTTCTTGACGATGCCCTGTCGCTCACGCCCCTGCACGTTCAGATAGATGCCGGTCAGGCCTAGCGCGAAGGCCCGCGTCTGCGACCAGTCCACGGTCGCCAGGTACTTGCGGCCGGCGGGCGGCTCCTTGAGCTTCATGTAGCCGTGGTCGATCAGCCAACGGTTCAGATCGACGCCGCGGCGGAACGACTTGCAGCCGTGGTCGCTGATGACGAGCAGGAGGGTGTCGTCGTCGTTGCACCGCTCCATCGTCCGGCCGACCAGGGCGTCCATCCGCTCGAAATGCTCGACGATGGCGTCTTTCAGCTTCGGATCGCCGAAGCCCTCGCGGGCGGGATGCTTCGGATCGATGTATCGCCAAAACATGTGCTGGACGCGGTCGACGCCGTCAAAGACGCACGCCAGGAATCCGCGTTTCGTCTTGTCCATCGCATCGAAGAACATGACCTCGCGTTCCTGGTCCGCCTCGACGCATTGGTGCAGGAAGCCGGGGTCCTGGAGGATTCGCTCGTTGTGCGCCCAGGTATCCTCCGCCAGCCCCATCGTCGCGAACGATCCCTGCGACTTGGCGAGGTACGTCGAAAAAACAGCCGGGTGCGAGATCGGCATCGCCGGTTTCTCCGGGTCGATCTGGAGCGGCGTCACGTACAACTCGAACTCCGGCTCGGTGCCCAGCAGCAGGAACTGGCAGATGCCGTGCACCTTGACGCCGAGGCCCGCCTTGAAATGAAACCGAATCCACGGCGTGTACTGCCCCTTCTTCAACGTATGCGTCTCGCCGCACAGGTTCAGCTCCGCCGTGTCCGGCCGACCGTTCAGCTTGATCGTGAACGGCGCCGTCATCTTCGCTTGGTCGGCTCGCATCCCGTTGGTCGGCCCGACGAGGTGCGATCGAATGGCGCCGTTGCCGCGTTGAACGTGGATTTGCTCCCCGCCCGTATAGATGTTCTCCTCGGCCGACCGCGTCGTGTAATAGCTGAACGTCCCCTGCGTGCCGCGGAGGTCCGGGATGCACATCGCGCTGAGCAGCACGCCGCGAAACCGTTCCGGGGGAAACGTGATCGGCATTCGAACGATCGTGCTGAAGATGCCGTGCTCGCCCAGCGTCTTCCAGAACGGCTTTCCCTTGCGGAGCATCCGGATGTCCGGCTTGCCGATCGGAATCACGTACTTGCCGAGCCGCAGCGTCCGGCTCGCCTCGCCGATGTGCACGCTCGACAGCATCGGCAGGTAGTTGCGGCGATCGACCGTCAGGAAGTCGAAGACGTTGTGCTTGCCGGGATTGCAGCCGGTCAGGAAGGTCGACCATGCGACGGGCGTCATGGCCGGCGTCGTCGAGCCCAGCCGCGCGTAGGCGCCCATCGCCGCGAGCTTCGACAGATTCGGGAGCCGGCCCTCGGCCATGTATTGCTCGGCGAGCGTCGGTTCCATGCCGTCGAGGCCAAGTACAACGACGCGCTTGACGCGGCTCTTGGCGTACGCCCTGCGGCCCTTGACCCCCCGGATGACCCAGCGGACAGGCCAGATCAGCAGGGTCAGCAGCGCCAGCAGCATGGTCCAGAGAATGACGAGTAGCGACGATGCAATCGCGAAGCCCGCCCCCGGACCGATGTAGGCCTCGGCGCGAGCGGCCGGGACAATCACCGCGAGCACCGCGGCGGCGAGGACCAGGACCGCGCCGATTGGCGTCGGCGTTTGATTGGTCCTGCTTGTTGTCGGACTCCCGGATGCTCTCATGGCTCCGTGCGTTCCTCTCGTGCGCGTCCTCTCGGGCCGGCGCGGACTCGGCCTGTCATTGCTGAGTCTAACGAACGCCGTTGGGCTCGTCGACCGATCGCATGCCAAATCGCCGCCGACGCCGCAAGGAAACACCTCCGTCATGGACGGCGGCTCTGCCAAAGCGCGACGCAATACAAACAACAGAGCCGCGTTTCTGCGAAGGCGGCGCATCGCATCGGTGAAGCGCCTTGACCTGGACGTACGGCCGGCAAGAATGCGCGGCCTGGAGAAACCGCTCATGCCTCGAACCGTCGCCATGCGGGCCGCGCTGGTCGGCATCGCCGCCAATCTGGTATTGCTGGCGCTCAAGGCAACGGCTTCCGGCCTGTCCGACAGCCTGACCATCTTCTCCGAGACGTTGAACTCGCTCTCCGACGTCGTGGCCGCCGTCGTCATCCTGCTGTGCGTCCGCTGGGCTTGGCAGAGCGCCGACAGAGACCATCCGTTCGGCCATCGCCGCGCGGAGCCCATCGCGGGCCTCGTCGTCGCCATCTTTACCGGCATTCTCGGCTTCGAGGTCTGCCGAACCGCCGTGTTGAACCTGGTTCACGGCGAGGTTGCTCAACGCATCGGACCTTATCCGGTCGCCGCCTTGTGCGTCACCGCCATCCTCAAGACCTTCATGACGGTCTACTTTGCCCGCCGCGGCAAGCAAGCCAACAGCCCAGCCCTTCGAGCCACGTCCGTCGACTGCCGCAACGACGTGCTGATCTCGATCCAAGGCCTCATCGCCGTATGCGTCGCCAACTTCCATCTTCAGTTGTTGGATACCGTCGCCGCGCTGATCGTCGGCGCCTACATCCTCTACAGCGCCTACCAGATCGGCCTGGAGAACATCGACTTCCTGATGGGCAAGGCGCCCGACCGCAGCCTGTTGGATCAGATCGAGAAGGCCGTCGAGAGCATCCCCGGCGTCCGCGAGGTGGACGACGTCAAGGGCCATTACGTCGGCACCTTCGTCCACGTTGAGCTGACCGCCCGCGTCGACGGCGCCCTGTCGACCCGGGACTCGCACGTCGTAGCCGAAGAGGCTCGGGCGGCCGTCGAGGCCGTCACGAGCGTCGACCGGGCGTTCGTACACATCGAGCCGGTCGCCGAACCGAAGGCGAAGTAGCTGCTGACTCCGTTCGTTCAGTCCTGCCCCATCGAAACGGCTTCAGGAGGTTGCAGCGCCGTCAGGAGCATGTCTCCGTAGCGGTCCCAGAGCATGCTCGCGTCCCAGTCCGTGGCTTCCCGCGGCAGTTCCACCGTGATGATCGGGATGTTCAACGTCTGCCCCGCGTAAGAACCCAGGGCGCCTCCGCGGCCGCCCAGCTTCATCACGGGCAGGTCGCATCGCTCGGCCATCGCGTGCGCGAGGCCCGCGGCGGGTCCGTCGTAGTCGATGCAGGGATCACCATAGTTGATCGGCTGATGCAGGCTGACGATGCGGCGAGGCTTGAAGGTATCGAGGAGGCCGCGCAGCGCCAGGCTCTCCGGCTCCGACAAGGCCTCCGCGCCGTGGCTATCGGAAGCGTGGTAGTTCGACGCGGGGAAGTTCCGATTCAGGTCGACGCCGTTGACGTTTTGCCGGCGTCCCAGGGCGAAGCCGTCCGGGTTCGCCACGGGAATCACCACGACGCGCAGGCCGTCCACCGTTGCCGGCTGCTCCATCAGATGGTCGACCAGCCGGCTGACCAGGGGCGTGCCGGCCGGCTCGTTCCCGTGGATACTGGCCATGATAAGGACGACTTCGTCGCCGTCGCCGAGCACCAGGCAGTCGATCGGCCGTCCCTCGACCGACCAGCCGGCGACCAGCGACCTCACCGGAAGCGGCCCGGTTCGGCCCGGACGGGCTTCCTGCGGCCCGGAGACCGGGCGGAGGCAGCCTGCCGACCAGAACGGCGCCAACATCAGCATGAGCGCCAGCGGCCGGGTTGTCTGGATGAGGCGGGTCCTTGTCGTGCGCGTTGTCTTGCGCATCGTGCCTGTCGAGGTCGTTCCCATGCAGCAGCGTTCCTGATATGCGTTTGGCGGAACCAAGCGGGATCGCTCCGCCCTGTCCTTCGCCGATGCCCCTTATTCAGGGAGACAGCCGCTTCTGTCAATCCGAAGCCTGCCGTTTGGAGCCGCTTTCGATCGCGCGCAACACGGTCGGCTGTTGGTCGTCCCGTTGGCGAAACGCAGGACCGGAGTCAACTGAACGATGCAGACGTCCTTGGGAGCCGCGGGCCTTGGCCCGCGGGTGGCCTCGACTGCACGCGCAGTTTCTCGTGCGCAGGCAACCTCCTCTGCGCATCGTGATGCCGTTCGTCAGGTGTTGCCACCCCTCGGCCAAGGCCGAGGGCTCTCACGGAAAGCCGACATCTTGACGCTGGCCGGCGGGCACGCGGCGGGGGGGGTACCAGGCGACGCTTGAAGCTCGCGGGGCCTCAACCTCAAAACCTAAGCGAGACCTACGAGGCGGAATTGCGGCCGTCCAGCATGTGCAGAACGCGATTCGCCCGGCCGGCGACCTGCGGATCATGGGTCGCAGCGATGAGCGTCATCCGCAGGTCGCGCTGCAGCTCGCAGAGCAGATCGAACAGGCGCTGGCCGGTCTTCGAATCCAAGGCCCCGGTCGGCTCGTCCGCCAAGAGCAGCCGCGGCCCATTGGCCAGGGCTCGCGCGACAGCGACGCGTTGGCGCTCGCCGCCGGACAACGTGGCGGGCAACGCCGTCATGCGATCGCTCACCCCCACGCGGTCGAGCAGCTCCGCGGCCCGCAGCGAACGCGAGGTTTCGGCCCGTCCTGCGGCCAACATCGGGGCTTGGACGTTCTCGATGGCGGACAGGTTTGGAAGCAAGTTGTGCAATTGAAAGACGAGGCCCACGACCGAGCGGCGATATTCGTCGGCCTGGCTCGGCGTGAACGACTCCAAACGGCAGCCGAAGACCGACGCCTCGCCCTCGTCCGGCCGGTCAATCGCGGCGAGCATGTTCAGCAGCGTCGATTTCCCGCAACCGGACGGGCCACAGATGGTGACGAACTCGCCCTGCTCAATATCGAGGTCGACGCCGTTGAGCGCGGCGATGCGGCCCCGTTCGTATCGCTTGACCAGGCCCCGCACGCGAACCGCCGGCGGATCGGCCACGGGCTGCTCGCGCGACGCCGTCGACGGCGCAGCACCCCAATCCTCCTCGGTCTCGTCACGGCCGTTCAGCGTCGGCTTACTCATGACGCAGGGCCTCCGCGGGCGATATCCTCGCCGCACGCCACGCCGGCAAGGCGCCGCCCAAGACGCCGAGCAGCAGCGCCACGACGATGGCCGTGCCGAACGGACGCCCGCTGTAGACGGGATCGATGAACTGCTGCGAGATCGGCAGCCGTGTCGCCAAGTCCGCCATGCCGACGCCGAGCAGGCAGCCCAACCCGCAGGCCAGCAGCGACACGCCGGCGGCTTCGATGACAATCATGCCGACGATGCCTCGGGCCGACCAACCCAACGCACGAAGCACGCCGATCTCCCGCGTCCGCTCGTTGACCGCCATCCACATCGTGTTCGTCACGATGATGCTGCCGATCACGATAGCCATGAACGAGATGACGCTCACCATGCTGTTGGCGATCTCCAGCCCCTGGTCTACCTTCTTGTACTGTTCCGCGCTGGTGATGGCCACGATGTTCGGGATCGACCGTTCGAGCCGGTCGCTGACGTCCTTGGGATCGGCCCCGGGGCGCACCTGCACCTGGAAACTCGTGACCTGGCCGCGCTTGCCGCTGAGGTCCTGGAGTGTGGCGAGCGCCATAACGACGGCCCCGTCGAACGGCACGATGCCCGTCTCGAACACGCCGACGATGTGAAACGCGCGCCGGCCGACTTGGATGACGCCGCCCACGTCCTCATCCAACGCGCTGGCGGCGATCTTGCCGAGGATGACCTCGTCGTCCGCTTCGATCTGTCGGCCTCGCAGCAGCCGATGGGCATGTTCGCGCAAGGGCTCCGGTCCCAGGCCGATCGTGAAGGCAAACGGCATGCGCGGCGGCTCGGCCGGCATGATCCACCAGAGCACGGCCGACGCCCTGACGACCTCAGGATCGGCCAGCAGGGCCGCCTCGACGGCCTCATGATCCAAGCTACTGAACAGGTCTCCAGCGACGCCGGCCTGGAAGATCATCATGTCGCCGTCGCCGAAGCGAATGGCGTCGTTCGTGGTCTGCCAGAAGCCCTGAACGATGGCCCCGAACGCGACGATGGCGACGACGCCGACGGCCACACCCAGGGCGGTGAGGCACGTGCGAACGGGCTGGCGGTGCAGGTTCCGCCAGGTCATGCCCAGCAAGGTCAACGGTCGATGGCGTGCGGACATACTCGGCATTCTACGCGAACCGGCGGGAGCCGTCCCGGCTGCATCAACAGATGAATAAGCGCACGCGCAAGCGCAGGCGCACGCGGACGCAAACTGCGGCGCTTTCGCGCGAGGCAATGCTGGGCATCCTCGCGATGCATGCCCCGCAGTCCGCAGTAAAACGGGAGGGGCTTCGCGTCGAGGGCGGCCGGTGTTGGCGAAGACGGCATCCCGCAAGACGCCCGGCGTCTTCAGCCGTGGCCTGGCAGGTTCGTATGTTGCCGTGGAGAGCCGTTTGTGTTCGCCGCTCCCCCTTCGAGTCGCGCCCAAACGAAGTCCCGCAAAGACGTGTCGGTCAAGAGCGGCGGCGCCTATCCGTACCAACTTCCTGTCGCGTGCCGTCGGATCATGTCGCGTGCCGTCGGATCATCGAATAGGAATTGCGCCCCGACCAGGAAGCCTTGTTGCGTGATCTGCTGGTGCCGGACGATGGCGGGCACGCGCGGCGAGTTCGGATCCATCCAGAAGAGCTTGACGCCGAGCAACATCCCCTCTGGCAGCGACCGGTCGCAAAAGAAACCGACGCCGTCGGCGGACACGTCGCTCAGCGTGACGCTGAGATCGTCCATCTCCGGCATCTCGACGGCCGCCACCAACAAAGGCCACGAGCGATGATACCTCAACGAGCTACGGCGGTTCTGGTAAAGGTCGGACTGGCCGTGCTTGACGGCGGCTTGCATGAACCGGTCGATCTCTCGGCGCAATGCTTCCGTCGTCGGGCTGTTTGCGCAGTGGGTCATCGCGTCCTCCAGGTCTTGGCGCCTCGCCTCGGTTCCGACTAACCATACGATACGAACGGCCGGTTCTTGGAAGAGCGCCCGCGCCGCAGACCGACAATCGACGATCGCGCAGACGTGGGTCCGCTAATCTCGGCCAAGCACGACAGCGTCCTGCTCCGGCGGCGAACCGGCAGAAAATCGGTGCGTCGTCCTCCTAACCGACGTGGTTTCGGCGTATAACGGGGACGGTCAGGCGAGATACAGCGCGCGATGTCGCGGCAAGCCATACGATGATCGCGAAGAAGGACTACGCGAAGATCGAGCAACAACTGCGGACGTGCCTCGCCGCCGCGTTCGACGACGTGTGCGTCCGCGTGGGGGACGATCTGCATTACCCGGGCACGAACCTGGAGATCGTCAGCGAGGTCTTTCGCGGCCTTCTGCCCGAACAGCGTTATCACCACGTCGTTCGGACGATCCCCGCCGCCCTGTATGATCGCCATCTCAAGGACGGCGTCGTCTGGTTCGAACTGGCTCCAGGTGAGACGGCGAAGGACCTCATGCGGATGTCGCGGTCGGAGGACGTCGCGCCGATGCACGACGAACTGGTTCGCCGCCTCGGACAGATCGGCTTCTTCGGCCAACTCAAGACGCGGTGCCGACGCGCCCCTACCCGGGCGAGCACGCTGGATTTCGTGGTCTGTCGGGAAGCCCTTCGGGCGGCCGGACTGAACGACGCGGAGATCACCCAGATGTGCCTTCTCTTCATCCGCTGCGGTGGCTTCTGCGACGTTCAGGTGCTGGCAGACGTGATGCCGCTGCTATCGGGACGGCGTCCCCGCGGCCGCAGGGTCTCGCCCAAATGACACGGGCAGCGTCCGAAGCCGCGCTGCTACGTCACAGCCGCGGTCCCGCCGGAGAGCAGCGCGATGATCGGCGAGAGGACGATGCTCTGCGTAATGCTGAAGATGGTCGCCGGCAGGTTGTTGGCGACGTTGGCGGCCACCTCTCGAGAGAACGTCTCGCATTGGCTGAGTTGGAAGAGCGGGGCGGCGGCCATGAAGACGCTGAGCTTCATGAGCCAACGAGATCGACGGTAACGCCGAGGGGTCATTCGCATCCTCTTCATGTCAGGGTTCGGGTCTCGTGCAAGTCCTTCAAGCCCGTCGCGTGGCCGGCGCCGGCTGTCTCTCGCTAGCCCTGGAAGAACGGCTGGCGGTTGGCGCCGAGCAGAATTTGCAGGACGTCCATGTCAGGAAAATGTTGGAGCAGAGACGACTCCGCCGAACTCACGACCAGGCTGAACGTCGAGGTGACGAACTGCGAGGCGGCCGCGGAGACGATCTGGTCGCAGCCCGAAACCGTCTGAAACAGCGGCAAGGCCGCCAAGCCCAGCAGTAAGCGACGACTCCACCGATGAGCGTTCTTGAACCGCATGGTGAACCTCCCAGACGGCGAGGATCGTTCGGATCGCTCGGCAGCCGCGTCACGGGCCGGGCGGGGATCCGCGGGACGCCTGCACGTCAGATCTAGGGACGGCGTCCGAGCCGATATCCCGGGGAGTCTAACCAGGGGGCCAGCGCGACGCAACTCCGCGGCACGCCGGCCCAGAAGCTTCCGATCGGCCGCCCACGTCCCCCCCTGACCGGCACGCCCAAACGCCCGCGCCAAGCCTCGCGCTCCGAAAATCACGCTTGAAAAGGCTCCTGTCTGGTCTGCAGCGATGGCGCGCGTTTTGCCCTTCAGGCGTTTCCCGCCCACGGCTGGGGATCACAGTTGTGCTGCCGGTTCGGCGCGGGCATTGCGACGGGGCCATCGCATTCGAGAAAGCCGTCCCGATCGCTCTGGACGGCCCTGTTTGGGAGAATGCAATTGCCCTGGAATGCGATTCCCCTCGGCCGTGCCCGGGTGGACTTACCGGGCCGGTTTCGCTAGGATAGGGTGCTGTGGCAGAGCCGGCCTAGAAAGCGTGCGATCGGGGGTACCGGAATCAGAACCGCTACAGCAGGAAGTTCATCGCCGGATACGTGATACGTGGGGTACGGATCACGTGTGCGTCCGTTGCTCCCTTTGACGTCCGTATGACCGGTGGACTTCCAGCCGAACGCACCGCACGGCGACGAGCGCACCGCCGAACCATCCGACCCGGGCCGCGACGGCCCGGCATGAGAAACTGGCGAGCCCGCAGTCTTCATTCCGTGGGTACATTCAGGGAGTCGGTCTAATGGCATTTCATCGGTCATTCGCAGCCATGCTCGCAGGTGTGAGCCTGGCCCTTGCTGGTTTCGCGAGCGAGACCCCAGGCGAGGAGTATCCCCCGTTCGGTTCCCAGTTCTCGTCAACGCCCGCCGAACGGTTGGAACTCGGCGGGATGGAGCGAGCCGCGGCAGGCGCTCTGCTCGAACAGCACCCCGAGGCGCGTTTGTATCAGAAGGGCTCGCGGGTGACGCGCGTGTACGGCACGGTGCTCGCCGACGGCACAAGCCCCGAGGATGCGGCCGACGCGTTCCGCTTCGCGCACAGCCAGGTCTTCGGCGTTCCGGCCGACGATCTCCTGCCGCTCAGTCAGTTGGACGACCATCGGCACGCCCAGCCCGTCATGTACGACCGCGAAGCCGACGCCTTTCGCTTCACGCTGATCTACTTCACCCAACACAAAGAG
>CAZERK010000036.1:0-14098 GCA_964514515.1 uncultured Planctomycetaceae bacterium | reverse complement strand
CCGCTCCTTGTCCGGATCCATCGCAGGCGAGCCCGCCCCGGGCTCGACCAGGATTCGCTTGCCAACGGTCTCCACGAGCAGGCACGTCATCGCCAGGGGAATGCGGTTCTGCTCGTCCACCTCGACGAGCCGGGACCATATCGGCTTCGGGATGATGCCGAACATGGCGCCGCCGTCGAGCCAAAGATGGCCGCCGTCCAGCACCGTCAAAATCAGGTCGCCCACCTGCATCCGCGGGGGCTTCTGAATCGGACCCAATCGAGCCGTCGTCATGTTCGCCGAACTCCCCAATTGCGAACCCTGCCGGGTCTCGTCTGTCGGTCGCGGACCTCATCGCCACGATCCTGAGTTATACGCGCCGATCGCGTGCGATTCCATCCGAGCCGGCTGCCGATGCTGCTGGGCCGCCGGCTCACGACTCCAAGGAGCCCCGGACTCCAATCCGGGCGGCGCTGCGCACAAACCGGCGGGCGCCGGCTTGACCGACGAACGACGGTCACGCGCGGCACAGATACCGCCCCCTGACGGCTTGCCCTTGGAGCGCAGCGAAGAGGGTCGCGGCTCTGTTCAGAAACCTGCCTCGGTCCGTCGCGGGATTATCGAGTTCGTGGTGACAAGGCCGCGCGTGAGCAAGCGGCCATGCAGCAGAGCGGAGCAACCTGTCCCAATCTTGATACGCAGGGACGGCCCCGATCGAAACGCGGTCTTGGGATAGGGTCGCTGTGTTGTGAATCCCACGGGATTGGAAGCAGAGCAAAGCAGCTCCTCAGGCTTCAATATCAGCGCCGAACAACTGAAGCGAGCGTCCGGCGTTCAGCAGGCATTCGCATTTGTCCCAGTGGAAATGGCAATCACAGTGCGCATGCTGGCCGGCCGGGCAACAGGCATGGCAATCATCGCCGCAATCGCACTCGCCGCCCGGGCAATCCTCGTTTCCCCCGACGTTGCAGAATGGGTCTCCGCAAGACTCAAGAAGGAACGCTGAAGCAAACGGAGCGCAGTCGCCCGCCAAGGCGATCTGCAAGACCCCATTGGGCGAGTAAGATAGAATCATCGTGCCGCCGAGCGTGAACGGTTCGCTCGCCCCATCGAAAGCCCAGACGATCGGATGCCCCGATTCAGTCGTCGCGACCGTGAGCTTCCCTGATTCTTCAACAACCACCCAATCGCCGCAGTCCGGTAGGTGGATCGCGAAGCCATTGGTGTCGACGCCCGACACCATGTCGAAGCTCACGCTCAGCCAGCCTTCGGCTTCCAGGGTGAAAGTCGCCGGGCCGCTGTACGTTGCGCCGCCCTCGGCCGTTAATTTGACGGGCAAGCCAGCCAGGATCTCATAGGGAGAGGGACGCTCCGTGGGGGCGGGATCGTCGGAAGTTGCGGCGCCGACCGCGACTCCCGAACCGCTCGCAAAGAGAACCACGGCGAGCGCAAACACAGCCGCCATTGTCGCCACGACTGCCAGCTTGTGGGTCTTCATGATCTTGCTCCTTGCTTGGATTGCCGCCATTTGCACGACGCCCGCCGCTCGGGCGCCGGGAAGAGTATGAGGTTGTATCATGCCCCCCCCCTACTCATCCGCGTCAAGCCCCTCTCTCTTCTCTTATTAGAGAAGCCTGACAGATTATTGGCGGATCTCGCTGCGAGGGTTGCGACATGGCCAGGAATGGCGACAAGCCGGCAACGTTAACCACTTCATATTCTGGAGCGCCAATTGCGGTGTCATATGCTGATCGCCTTGCAACAGAGCCGTCTCGACGAGTCGGGATGAGCCAGCGGTCGCCCGGCAAGGCGATTGACCGCTTTCTAATGGCTTGCCCTTGGAGCGCAGCAAAGACGGTCGCGGCTCTGTTCAGGAACTCCGCACGGATCGTCGTGGGCTACTTGAGTTCGTGGAAGAGCGCGAGGCTGCTGGTGAAGCCGTGGATGAAGGTCTGGCGGCCGATGGGGCCGATCTCACCGCCGGCGAAGAAACCGGCGACCTGGCATTCTTCGACGAGTCGATTGATGACGGCGATGTCGTGGTTGGGCTTGCCGAAGAGCCGCGTCCCCCGTCCGTTGCAACTGAAGAGCAGCCCGCCGCCCGGCGGCTTGGGCAGATCGGCGATCTTGTCGGCCAGCAGGCTTTGCATGTCCTCGTCGGCCGTTCTCGAATCGCGCACGTGGAACTGCACGGTTTGGCCGGGACGCACCAGCGCGTTAACGGCCAGCGCGCTGTCGCCCACGATGCCCATGAGGTTGCGGATGAGGAAGTCTCCCCGCCCGAAGCGGCCGGCCCGCTCGGCCACGACCTTTCCGACGTGAACGCCCGACTGCATCAGTTCCTGGTCGTCTCGCGGGGCCTTGCTGAAGACTTCGCGGAGCACGTCGACGGCCGGGCGGCCGCGCAGCTCCTGGATGACGAACTTCTCGGCCTTGGTGATGACGAACGGTTCGCCGACGGGGCGGCAGCCCTGCGAGACGACGGGCAGGATGCCGACGGCCCCGGCCAGCGACACGCCGACAACGCCCTGCCGGAAGACCTGGTCGTTGAGAAACAGCTTGTTCTCACCCGCCGAGGTGCCGCCGCTGGCCATGCCGCCGATCGTGACGGCGTCGGGAAACGTGTCGTCCAGCTTCCTCAGACAATGCTCGACGTCGACGGAGAACGGCTCGGGCAGGAGGATGAAGTTCGGCTTGTCGTTGGGGCTCAGGCCCAGTCGATCCAGCCAGTCCTCTCGCGTCGCGAAGTTCTCGACGTCGCTTTGATCCATGAGAAACGGCAGAACGCGGACGCCCGGCATCTTCGCCGCCCACAGCGACACGGCCGGGGCCTGTGCGATCTCCCGGTCCGGACCGATGACGCTCTCGCCGAGGCAGCCGATCAGGTTCCGGGCGTTGGCGCGGTCCCACACCTCCGCGACCAACTCTTCGACCTGCGCGGCGTGATGATGCGACGCGAACAGGCACGCGAGGTCCGGCTGCATATCCATGATGGGCAGGCACACCTTCTTGGCTGCCGATCGGGTGTCGCCGTCCGTGCTGAGCGCTGCTTTGAAGATCATGGCATGGCCATCCGATGTCGGAACAAACCGACGCCGTAGGAGCTGTCGGAGACCGATCCCGCTACGAGCGTCCCCTATGCACAGTATAGACCTGGCGGGCCGGGAAGTTCACGAATCCGGACGATTCGCGGCCGCGTCCGGGGCGATCCAATCGCGTGCCGGTCAGACCCGTCGGCCGACGCCGTTGAGCAGCATCAGCC
This sequence comes from uncultured Planctomycetaceae bacterium, assembly GCA_964514515.1. GTDB lineage: Bacteria > Planctomycetota > Phycisphaerae > UBA1845 > UTPLA1 > CAZERK01. The sequence goes on along the minus strand of CAZERK010000036.1, from coordinate 10,857 downwards.
GCAGTTCCGTCATCTCCTCGATCGCGAAACGGACGCCTTCGCGCCCCAGGCCGCTGTCCTTCACGCCGCCGTACGGCATGTTGTCCACCCGAAACGACGGGACGTCGTTGATGACGACGCCGCCCACCTCCAGTTCGTTCAGGGCGTAGAAGGCGCGGTCGAGGTCCCTCGTGAAGACGCCGGCCTGAAGGCCGTAGCGGCTGGCGTTGACCGACCGACAGGCCTGCTCGAACGTCTCAAACGGCTGAAGCGTCGCGACAGGTCCGAAGACCTCCCGGCAACTCAATGCCGCGTCGGCCGGCACGTTCTCGACAAGCGTCGCCTCGTAGAAGACGCCCTCGCGACGCCCACCGCAGGCAACCTTCGCCCCCTGGGCGACGGCCTCGGCGACCCAAGCCTCGACCCGACGGGCTTCCGCCTCGCTGATCATCGGTCCCAGGAACGTCTGCTCGTCGAGCGGGTCGCCCATCTTGAGCGACGAGGCGGCGGCGACCAGACGGCTCTTCAGGTCCTCGTAGATCGAACGATGCGCGATGATCCGTTGCACGCTGACGCACGACTGGCCGGATTGGTAGAACGCCCCCATGATGATCCGCGACGCGGCGTAGTCCAGATCAACGCCGTCGTCGACCACGCACGCGGCGTTGCCCCCCAACTCCAGGGCCACGGGCTTCTTGCCCGCCAGCGCCTTCAGGCTGCACCCAACGTCCTGCGAGCCGGTAAAGGACACCAGCTTGAAACGGTCGTCCGTCACGAGGCGCTGCGCCAAGGCGCCGGGGCACGGCAAGATGCTGAACGCGCCGGCCGGCAGGTCCGTCTCCGCGAGGATTTCCCCCAACACGAGCGAGCTGATCGGCGTCGCCGTGGCGGGCTTGAGCACCCACGAGCAGCCGGCGGCGATCGCGGGGGCGACCTTGTGCGCCGCCAGGTTGATCGGGAAGTTGAAAGGCGTGATGAGCACGCACGGCCCGACGGGCACGCGCTTCCAGAATCCTTCGTAGCCTTCAGCCCTCGGCGAGATGTCCATCGGCATGTACTCGCCGCCGATGCGCGTCGCCTCCTCGGCCGCCAGACGAAACGTGTCCACGGCCCGCGTCACCTCTCCCCGGGCGTCCTTGATCGGCTTGCCGACCTCGACGGCCAACAGGTGAGCGAACTCCTCCCGGCGTTGCTCGATTCGCTGCACAACGTGATGGAGCACGGCGGCCCGTCGATACGATGGCATCCTGCGACACGGCTCGGCGGCCTGGACGGCGGCATCGGCCGCCTGATGGATGGCGGCTTCGTCCGCGCCGACGACGCAGGCCGCAACCTCACCAGTCAGCTTGTTCGTGACCGGCAGGCGGCCGCCTGAAGAGACGGGGCGATTGCCCAGCCAATACGGATACTGTTCCTTCATCATCTTTCGTCCTTCAGGTTGTTCGCGTGCCGCGTTCGCCGATTCGGGGGCCGCACGTTGGGATCACAGGCTAATCGAATCGTCGTGCGCGCCCAGGGCAATCGCGTTCATGAGCCCGGGCCGGACCCGAGCGCGTCCGAATCCGCGGTCATCTCGGCGCGGCCCGGTCACCGCTCCCTCACGGTCGCGGCTCTGTTCAGAGAGCGCGCAGCCCGTTCCGTGTGGTAGCCGTTGCTCGGCCCGATGGGCCTTCTATAATGACCGCACGTCAATTGCCGCCGTCCTGCACGGACGGAAGACGGTTGAAGGCGCTTTCCGGGGGAGGATCATGGCGACGTTGGGTGTCAATATCGATCACGTGGCGACGGTCCGCCAGGCGCGGCGGACGGATGAGCCGGATCCCGTTTGGGCAGCCGTGGAGGCCCAATTGGGTGGGGCGTCGTGCATCACGTTCCATCTTCGGGAGGACCGCCGCCACATCGTCGACCGTGACGTACCGCTGCTGAAGGCGGTGGTCACGACCAAGCTGAACATGGAGATGTCCATTGCGCCCGAGATCGTGAAGATTGCCGCGAAGACCCGGCCGACGCAATGCTGCCTCGTGCCGGAGCACCGCGAGGAGCTTACGACCGAGGGCGGGCTGAACGTCGTCAAGCTTGCGGCCAAGTTGGGGGCGGCCATCAAGACGCTCAAGGCGGCCGGCATTCGGTGCAGCGGCTTCATCGAGCCGGAGGCCAAGCAGATCAAGCTGGCGGCCGAACTGGGCTTCGACATCGTGGAGCTCTGGACGGGCGGCTATGCCAACGCCGCGACACCGGACGCCGCTCGGGCGGCGCTCGACCGGCTGCGCGAGGCGGTGCGCGTGGGGCGGGCGTGCGGCCTGGAGGTGCACGGCGGGCACGGCCTGACCTATCGGAACGTGTGGCCGGTCGCGGCCATCCCCGGCTTCTCGGAATTCAACATCGGGCACAGCATCATCGGCCGGGCGTTGTTCGTCGGCCTGCGACAGGCGGTGCGCGAGATGCGCGAGCTGCTCGACCAGCACGCACCCAAGGAGTAAGGATGTTTCGCGGCTGCCTGGTCGCCCTCGTGACGCCCTTTCGAGACGGCGCGATCGACCGTCGGGCTCTGGACGCCCTCGTCGATTACGTGATTGAGGGCGGTGTCGACGGCTTGGTGCCGTGCGGCACGACCGGCGAATCGCCCACGCTCACGGCAGAGGAGCAGCGGGAGGTCGTTGCCGCGGTCGTCGCCCGAACCCGGCGTCGCGTGCCGGTCGTCGCGGGGGCCGGGACGAACTCGACGGCGAAGACGCTCGCCCGTTCGGAGGCGGCGATGGAAGCCGGGGCGGACGGCGTCATGCTCGTGGCGCCGTATTACAATCGCCCCAGCCAACGCGGCCTCTACGCGCATTTCAGCACTGTCGCCGGTGCGATCGGCGCTCCCGTCGTCTTGTACAACATCCCAGGGCGCACCGGCGTGGAAATCTCGGTCGAGACGATCGCTCGCCTGCGGGAGACGCACCGCAACATCGTGGCCGTCAAGCACGCGACCGGCTCGGTCGAGGGGGCCAGCGCGCTCGCCGCGGCCTGCGATATCGACATCTTGAGCGGCGACGACGCGCTGACGGTGCCGCTGATGAGTATCGGTGCGGTCGGCGTGGTCAGCGTCGTCGCAAACCTGCTGCCGCGCGAGATGTCGGCGCTGGTCCGGGCGGCGAGCAACGGCGACTGGGCGGTGGCTCAGGCAAAGCATCGCAGGTTGTATCCGTTGGCTCGGGACGTGCTTCGGCTGGACGTCAATCCCGTGCCGATCAAGACGGCGATGGCGATGCGCGGTATGCTCGCGGAGGAGTTTCGCCTGCCGCTGTGCCCGATGGAGCCGTCGAGCCGGCAGCAACTGGCGAAGACGCTGGCAGACTACAAGTAAAGGCGTCTCGTGATCGTCCGGAGGCAGCCGGCGGCTCTTGGGAGTTTCGGCTTCGCGGCGTCTTCCAGGGCGTTTCACGTTTGCGCGTAGCGTTCCCGTCGCGCCGGGACGGCCGACGCTACATGCAATCGTAGATCGGCATCGTACTTCGAGGAGTTGGCGTGACAGGGAGTCAGGCGTTCAGGCGCGTGCAGGATGGTCCGGTCGGGGCGGCGTCGCAGAGCCGTGGCGGGGAGAGCCTGCTCGGGCACCTGCGGTTCGTTTGCGCGATGGCCGTGTCGGCCGCGGCGTTCTGGTACGTCGGATGGTGGATCGTCAAACCGAGCGATCCGGCTGGCGCGGTCAGCCTGCTGATGGTGGACCAAGGCGTCGTCGCGATGGCGGAACTGCTGGGGATGGCGGTCGTGTGCAGCGGCCTCGCCGTGGCCATCTGCGGCGCGGGCGCGGCGGATCGGGGACCGTTGGCGATTGCCGTCGGGCTGGCGACGCTGGGGCTTCGCGGCTCGCAACTCGACATGTTGCTGCTCTATCGCCTGAACCCGCCGGTCGGCACACAGCTGCCCATCGATCCTTTTCCGACGACGGCCTTGATGGCGGAATGGTGGCTCTGGCTGGCGATGATCGCCGTGGGCTTTGTCGTGGGGCGTTGGGTGGAGAGTTGGTTCGGCTCGCCCGAGCGACGTCCGGCGGAGAACCGCCTCCTGGCCGACTACTCGCCGGACGTGCGGCACGGCGTCGGGGCGGTCGTCGTCGCGTCGCTGGTTGCCTGGAGCATCCTGTCTGTTTCAATCGGCGACAAGGCCGCCCCCGTGCTCAAGGGGCAAGTCTACTTCGGCGTCGGCTTTGCGTTCCTGATCGCCGGCTTAGTTGCGCACTGGTTCTTTCAAACGGCCAGCCGCCTATGGTCGTTGATTGTCGTGGCCGTGGTGGCGTCCGGCGCCTATCTCTTCGGTGGGCCAGAGCAGGACGCGATCAATCACGCGCGCGAAACTGGCACATACTTAACGCTCAATCCCATGGCCCGGCCGCTGCCGCTGGAATACGCCGCGTTGGGCGCCTTGGGCGCGCTCTGGGAGCGGGATTGGATGCGGCTGCTGCGGTCGCTGTTTGGGATGAACCCGGAGAAGCCGACCGCGGATATGCGCTCTACGTGACGCACTCTCCGCGGGGCCTGTGTCGCCCGCATCGCCGGGCCTTCAATTCCTTCGCGACCGCGTGCCTGTCTTGACGGATGAAACGCCCGATTCTAACGTCTCGCCCTGGGTGGACGGGCATAGCTTGGCGTCCTGTGGCAAAAGGGGACTGGCTCCAGGCCGAGGGCGGCTCGGCGACGCCGAAACGGCATCCCGCGAGGCGTCTGTCGTCCGTCGCCACGCCTGGTTGAGCCCGCGCGCCGACGGAGCGTCCGCGCGCTGCGTGACGCAGTGGTAGCTTCTGATTCCGCGGTCGGGCTGGTTGCACAACATGAGCGGTGACGTGGGCCTTCAACCCCGCGGCGGATCGGGCGGCGACGAGCCGTTCGTCTTCCCGCCGTGGACCAATCGCGTGCGGTTTCTGCCGCCGGCGCTGGTCGTCCTGGGGCTGCTCTACATCGGAGCGATCTTCGTCGGCGTCGCCTCGCCGGCCACGACGGACGTCGGCTACGCCCCGCAGCAACCCGTGGCGTACAGCCACGCCATGCACGCCGGTCAATTGGGGATCGACTGTCGCTATTGCCACAACACCGTGGAGGTTTCGGCCGGCGCCGCGATTCCGCCGACGCAAACCTGCATGAACTGCCACGCGAAGATCCGCATCGAGAGCCCCAAGCTGGCGATGGTCCGCGACAGTTTCAGCACGGGCCTGCCGAGCTACTGGGTTCGGGTCCACGTCTTGCCCGACTACGTTTACTTCGACCATAGCGCGCACGCGCGCCGCGGCGTCGGCTGCGTTTCGTGTCACGGCCGAATCGACACGATGGAGGTGGTCTCGCAGGTCGCGCCGCTGAGCATGGGCTGGTGCCTGGACTGTCATCGGGCGCCGGAGAAACACCTGCGCCCGTTGGAGCGCATCACGCGCATGGACGACGGCCTGACGCCTGAGGAACAGATCGAGGTCGGCCGCCGGCTCGTTGCGGAATACAACATCAGGCCGTCTACGGATTGCTCGACATGCCATCGCTAGACGACAACACGAAGGAACCGGCGTATTGGCGCAGCCTCGACGAACTCGCCGACGCGCCGCAATTCCGTCGGTTCCTGGAGCGCGCGTTCCCCGAGCCGGCGTCGACGGGGCTCGGCAGTCCTTCCCGCCGACAGTTTCTCCGCCTGATGGGGGCGTCGATGGCCTTGGCCGGTTTGGCCGGTTGTCGATGGCCCAAGGAGAACATCGCCCCGTTCGCCAGCCGACCGCCGGGCCGCACGCCGGGCAAGGCGTTGCAGTTCGCCACGGCGATGGAGCGGTGCGGCAGCGCTCAAGGGCTGCTCGTCACCAGCTTCGACGGTCGGCCGATCAAGATCGAAGGCAACCCGCTGCATCCGATCAACGCGGGGGCGACCGACGCCTTCGCGCAAGCAAGCCTTCTTGAGATGTACGATCCCGATCGTAGCCGCGAGCCGATGCGGCGGGAGCCTTCGCCGGACGGCGGGCGTGCGGCGCAGACGTGGGAGGCGTTCGCAGCCTTTGCCAAGGCGCATTTCGCCGGGCTGCAGTCGCGCGGCGGATCGGGCCTTTGCATCTTGAGCGAAGCGACGAGTTCGCCGAGCGTCGCGGACCTACGCCGGCGGCTTGCTGCGGCGATGCCGGAGGCGCGCTGGTTCGTCTACGAGCCGTTCTCCGAGCGTCACGCCCGACTCGGCTCGGCGATGGCCTTCGGCAAGCCCTATCGAACGCAATACGCGATGGACCGGGCCGACGTGATTGCGTGCCTGGACGCCGACGTGCTGATGACGCACCCCGCGGCCGTCAAGCACGCGCGAGATTGGGCGGCCGGCCGCCAGGTCGATCGGCACGGGATGCGGCTCGACGGCGGCGGCGAGATGAATCGGCTGTACGTCGTGGAGAGCGGCTACAGCGTGACAGGATCGGCGGCGGATCATCGTTTAGCCGCGCGGCCGTCGCGAATTGCTGCGATTCTGGCGGCGCTGGCGGGGGAGCTGATCCGTCGAGGGCTGGAACTGCCGGACGAAGCGGCCGCCTTGAAGACCGTCGCCGGCGGGCTTGCACAGAACGGCCCGGAGGCGGCGTTTGTCGAACGGCTGGCGGCGGACTTGTTGGCGGCGAAGGGTCGCGGCCTGCTAGCCGTTGGGGCGACGCAACCGCCCGACGTGATCGCCTTGGCTCATCTTCTGAACGCCGCGTTGGGCAACGTCGGAACGACGGTCGCCTACACGCCGGAGCCGGAAGACGAAACGGCCGCGGCAGCCGGCGGTGGTACAACAACCTCCCACAATCCAGCGGACGAGCCAGAAGAAATCGCCGCGCTTGTCGCGGAGATGGACGCGGGACGCGTCGATACGTTGCTGATACTGGGCGGCAATCCCGTCTTCTCGGCTCCGAGCGACCTCGAATTCGCCAAACGCCTCGCCGCGACGCCGACGAGCATCCATCTCAGCCTCTACGACGACGAGACTTCGCGGGCTTGCTCGTGGCATCTGCCGCGGGCGCACAGCTTGGAGTCCTGGGGCGATGCGCGGGCCTGGGACGGCACGGTCAGCATCGTGCAGCCCTTGATCGAGCCGCTTCATGGCGGCAAGAGCGTCATCGAATTGCTCGCGATGATCACGGGCGACGAGAAGACCAGCGGCTACGACGTCGCGCGGCGGACGTTTGGACAGACGAGCGACGCGGACTGGAACAAGGCGCTGCACGACGGGCTCGTCACGGGCTCCGCCTGGCCCAAGCAGACGCCTGCCGCGAAGACCGGCGACTGGCTGTCGCGGCTTGTCAATCGTCTGAGCCGGCCGGCCGCCGAGCGCAGGGATGCGTTGGAGATCGCCTTCGCCCCGGACAGCCACGTCTTCGACGGCCGATTCGCAAACAACGGCTGGCTCCAGGAGATGCCGGACCCGATCACGAAACTGACGTGGGACAACGCCGCGCTGTTGTCGCCCGCGACGGCCCAACGACTGGGCGTCGATCGCGGCGACGTGGTTCGGCTGGCGTCCGCTCATCGCTCGTTGGAAATCCCCGTCTTCGTGCTGCCGGGCCACGCCGACGACTGCGTGACGCTGACGCTCGGGCACGGTCGGCAGGCCGCCGGCCGAGTCGGCGACGGCACGGGCTTCAACACCTATTGCCTGCGATTGACCCAGACGATGGGCTTCGCGACGGACGTTGCGATCGAGAAGACCGGCCGGCGCTACGAACTGGTCTCCACGCAAGACCATCAAGCGATGGATACAGCGGTCGGCCGCCGCGAGACGGCGAAGCGCGTGCCGATCCTCGTCCGCGAGGCGACCGTCGAGCATTACAAGGCGCCCCCGGACTTCGCCCAGCACGCGGTTCATCATCCGCCGCTCAAATCGCTGTTTGCGGAGACCACGCCGACGCATGGCGAGCATCGCTGGGCGATGGCGATCGATTTGAGCCTCTGCACCGGCTGCGGAGCGTGCCTCGTCGCCTGCCAGGCCGAGAACAACGTGCCGGTCGTGGGCAAGAAGGAAGTCGGCCGCGGCCGAGAGATGCATTGGCTGCGCATCGACCGCTATTTTGGCGGCGAGCCGGCCACGCCCCGAATCGTGCATCAGCCGGTCGCGTGCCATCAATGCGAAAACGCCCCCTGCGAGCAGGTCTGTCCCGTCGCGGCGACGGTCCATAGCGCCGAGGGTCTCAACGACATGGTGTACAACCGCTGCATCGGCACGCGGTATTGTTCCAACAACTGCCCGTACAAGGTGCGGCGGTTCAACTGGTTCAACAATCATCGCAACCTGACGGAGGTCGAGAAGCTGGCGTTCAATCCCGGCGTCACGGTTCGAAGCCGCGGCGTCATGGAGAAATGCACGTATTGCGTACAGCGCATCGCGGCCGTGAAGATCATGGCGAAGAACGAACGACGGGCGATTCGAGACGGCGAGATCGTGCCGGCCTGCGCCCAGGCGTGCCCGACGCGGGCGATCGTCTTCGGCGATTTGAGCGATCCCGGCAGTCGCGCATCCGCGTTGCACGCTGCCGACCGGGCCTATGCGATGCTGGCGGAGTTGAATATCAAGCCCCGGACGAAGTACCTGGCAAAGCTCCGCAATCCGGGCGAAGCGTGACGGGCAACAGCGGATTCGCGACGACGGCCGCGGGCGACAGACGATTGAATGCAGGACGATGGTGCGGCGTTCAAGAACGGTAGCGTCAGAAACGGCGTAACAGGCGATGGCAGATATCCTGGCTGAGCGTCAGCTTCTCGACAACACCGTCGAGCTTCCCGGGCGGCGGGCGCCGTTGATCCTCGGCGGCCACGACTTCACGTCTGTGACGGAGACGGTCTGCGGCATCGCCGAACGGCCCAAGCCGCCGAAGGCCTGGTACGCGGCCTTTGCCGTTTCGTCGTCCTTGACGCTCGTGCTGCTGGCGATGATCGGCTACCTCGTCTTCACGGGCGTCGGCGTCTGGGGCGTCAACAACCCGGTCGGCTGGGGCTGGGCCATCGTCAACTTCGTCTTCTGGGTGGGCATCGGCCACGCGGGGACGCTCATCTCCGCCATCCTCTTCCTCTTCCGGCAGAAATGGCGGACCAGCGTCAACCGTTTCGCCGAAGCGATGACCATCTTCGCCGTCGTGTGCGCGGGCATCTTCCCCGGCATCCACGTCGGCCGCGTTTGGGTGGCGTATTGGCTGGCGCCCGTGCCCAACCAGATGCAGATGTGGCCCAACTTCCGAAGCCCGCTGCTGTGGGACGTCTTCGCCGTCAGCACCTACGCGTTCGTGTCGCTTATGTTCTGGTACATGGGCATGATCCCGGACCTCGCGACGCTGCGCGACCGAGCCCGAACGCGCGTGAGGCAGGTCGTCTACGGTCTGTTCGCGATGGGCTGGCGGGGATCCAACCGACAATGGCTCCGCTACGAGCGGGCCTATCTGCTCCTGGCCGCCTTGGCGACGCCGCTCGTGCTCAGCGTGCACAGCGTGGTCAGCTTCGACTTCGCCGTCTCGCAGCTTCCCGGCTGGCACACGACGATCTTCCCGCCCTACTTCGTCGCGGGGGCGATCTTCAGCGGTTTCGCGATGGTGATGACGTTGATCATCCCGGCCCGGCAGTTCTTCGGGCTCAAGGAGATCATCACGCCGCGCCATCTCGACAACATGGCCAAGATCGTCCTGGCGACGGGTTCGATGGTCGGCTACGCCTACGCGATGGAGTTCTTCATCGCCTGGTACGGCGGGAACCTGTACGAGCGGTTCGCGTTCGTGGGGCGCGCGTTGGGGCCTTACGCCTGGGCGTATTGGATCATGGTTTCGTGCAACGTGCTGGCGCCGCAGCTCTTCTGGTTCAAGGCGTTTCGCCGCCGCGTCTACCTCATGCTCGCCGTCTGCGTGCTGGTGAACGTCGGCATGTGGTTTGAGCGATTCGTCATCACCGTGACGTCGCTCAGCGCGGACTTCCTGCCGTCGAGTTGGGGCTACTACAAGCCGACGATCGTCGATGTTCAGACGTTCGCCGGCTCGTTCGGGTTGTTCTTCACGCTGTTCCTGTTGTTCTGCCGGTACCTGCCGATGGTGGCGATGGCGGAGGTGAAGAGCGTGATGCCGCAGGCGCACCTGGAGTACGACGTGCATCGCGGCCTGGGCGATTATTGGGGCGACATGCCGGGCGCCCACGAACGGAAAGACGACTGAGAACCTCCTCGCAATCTCGGAGGTCGCGCCTGCAGCAAGATGAGGGCCCTCGGCCTTAGCCGAGGGGGGCTGCGGAGTTCCCAAGGGCCCGCGGGATGATTCGATGATGGCGACGACACGGCCGACAACCAAAAGCACCGACGGCGGACAGGCGAAGCCCTGTTGGGGCTACCTCGTCGAGTTCGATACGCCGGAGGCGTTGCTGTCGGCCGCCGAGCGCGTCCGCGACGCCGGCTTCCGACGTTGGGACGCGCATGCGCCGTTTCCGGTGCACGGGCTCAACGACGCGATGGGCCTGAAGCCGACGCGCCTGCCTTGGCTGGTCTTCGCCGCCGGCGTGACGGGGGCCGTCACGGGACTCGTCCTGCAAGCGTACACGAACGCCTTCGACTACCCGATGCTTATCAGCGGCAAGCCGCTGTTCTCGTTGCCGGCGAATATTCCCGTGATGTTCGAGCTGACGATTCTGTTCGCGGCGATCGCGGCGTTTGTCGGCATGTTGTTGATGAACGACCTGCCGCGGCCCTACCACCCGCTGTTTCGCTGTGCGGCCTTTCGGAGGGCGACGGCGGACCGGTTCTTCATCAGCATCGAAGCGGCGGACCCCCGATTCGAAGGCGACCGCACGCGGGCGTTCCTCGAATCGTTGGGCGGCTCGGCGGTGCAGGTCGTGGAGGCGGGTCCGCCAACCGCCGCCGCCGGCGTTGGCGAACAGCCAA
>CAZERK010000035.1:1032-14222 GCA_964514515.1 uncultured Planctomycetaceae bacterium | reverse complement strand
ACACCTCGATCTTGTTGCGCAGCGGAGGGCTGGATCGCTTGTGGCGGTCGGCGGAAGTCCAATGCAGGACCCGTATGCGATGCCGACTCTGCTCGCGTCAGTCTCGCTGAGGAGTGAGGGCATCGACGCGGTGAACCTGGGAGCGAACACGCCGTTCGAGGCCTTTGTCGAAGCCGTCAAAATGTACCGACCGCAGTTGGTTTGGCTGAGCATCACGCACGTGGAAGATCAGCAGAAGCTGAAGCAAGCCCTCGGAGAGTTTTCAGAGTACGTGGCAGGTTCGGGCGCCAAGCTTGCGGTGGGCGGGCAAGGCCTACCGCGGCTGTACGCGCCGAAGGGGGACCATGTGCTTTGTGGCCAGTCCATGGCGGAACTCGTAGCGTTCGCCAGCGGGCTTCGGGCGGTTCGGTCCGCGGCGCGATGACGGACTCATGGTCCCCTTGCCCATCGGCTGCCGAATCGTGGCGGGACGGATACAATCCCCCAGAGACCGGCGATCGCGAGACACGCCGGCCGGTGCGGCTGCTCATCGTTCAGCGGGTGCCCAGCAGCGGACAGAATGAGGAAAACGCGACAGACGGGAGAACATACATGACCGAAAGACAAGGCGTCATCACGTTTCACGGAACGCCTCTGACGCTCATCGGGCCGGAGCTGAAGGTCGGAAGCCAGGCTCCGCATTTCACGCTGACGGCCAACGACCTGTCGGACCTGAGCTGCGAGGCGCATCACGGCAAGATTCGCGTGCTCAGCGTCGTCCCGAGCCTGGATACGCCGCTGTGCGCGACGCAGACGCGGACGTTCAACCGCCGCGCCACGGAGCTGGCCCAGGACGTGGTCGTGCTGACCGTCAGCATGGACCTGCCGTTTGCGCAGAAGCGGTTCTGCGGCGCGGAGGGCATCGAGCGCGTCATCACGGCCAGTGACTACAAGCATCGCGCCTTCGGTCCGGCCTACGGCGTGCTGATCAAGGAGCTCGGCCTGCTGGCCCGCGCGGTGTTCGTGCTCGACCGGGCCGGCAAGGTCGTTTACGCGGAGTACGTCGCCGAGGTCACGCAGGAGCCGAACTACGACGCCGTCCTCGCCGCCGTCAAGAAGGCCATGTAGCGGCGTTCAACGCCATCGGAGCCGGGTTCTGTGCGCCCGACGGGCGCGCTGCCTTCGCGCAGAAGGCGACGCGGTCAAGGGCGGCACGATGCCTCAATCCTGTAGGTAGGCCCGCCCCCAGAGCTCCAGGAACAGCAGCGCCCACAGTTGGCTGCCGAAGTCCATCCAAGGATAGCGCTGCGTGCGAAACAGCCACGCGAGGCCGGACGGGTCGAGGATGTCCCGGCGGACGAGCACGCCGCCTCCCAGCAGCGAGGCCGTCTGGTCCAATAGGCCTCGCTTGAACCAGCGACGGATCGGGATGCGAAACCCCATCTTCGGCCGGTAGAGGATGTCTCGCGGCAGGTATCGCTCGGCGAGCCGCTTGAGCAGGTACTTGCGAACGCCGCCGCGCACCTTCAGACCGATGGGCAGCGACGCGCTGAACTCCGTGATCGAAGGGTCCAACAGCGGCACCCGGCATTCCAACGAACAGGCCATGCTCGTGCGATCAACCTTCGTCAGGATGTCGCCGGGGAGGTACATGCGCAGGTCGATATACTGCGCGGCGTCCACGGCATGCCACGCTGCATCGGCGGACGCTCGATGCTCGCCGAACGCGTCGACGTCTTCGGCCTCGCGATAGCGACACGCGAGCAGTCGCGACATCAGCCAGCGACTGAACAACGCCTGCCGCTGTTCGTGTTGGGTCACGGCGTCCATCGCGTCGATCCGCAGGCGGCGGACGAACTTGGCCTCGGGCGAGAAGAGCGCGGAGGGAATCACGCTGCCGAGGCGCGTCAGGCGACGCCGCCAACAGGGCCGGCCCAGGGCGATGGCGAGGTCCTCGTAGCGACGGTATCCGGCAAACGACTCGTCGCCGCCGTCGCCGGTCAGCACGACCTTGACCTCCCGAGCCGCCGTCTCGCAGACCCGCAGGCAGGCAAGCGCCGACGAATCGGCGAACGGCTCGTCGAACTGCCGGACCATCCGCTCGACGGTCGCAATCGGGTCCAGTTCGACGTGCTCCTCGTGGTGCTCGGTGCCGTAGCGCTCGGCCACGACACGGGCGAAGGGCAGTTGATCGAAGCCTTGCTCCTTGAAGCCCACGGAGAACGTCTTCAGGCGGCGTCCCGATTGCTGCGCGGCCAGGGCCGTCACGAGCGACGAATCGACGCCGCCCGACAGCAGCGTGCCGACGTCTACGTCGGACTCGAGATGGCTGCGCACCGCGGCCCGCAGTCGTCGATCGAGCTCCTCCAGCGCTTCTTCCTCGTCGTGGAAGCGATCCGTGCCGTAGTCGAGCCGCCAATAGGTTTCGGTCTCGACGTGGAGGCGGTCGCCGTCCGGCCAAGCGCGCAGCATCTCCGCCGGCCGCAATCGTCGGATTCCGTCGAAGATGGTGAGCGGGTCAGGGATGTACTTCCATCGCAGGTAGGCCCGAAGACCCGCGGCCGACAGGGCCGGTCGCTCGGAGAGCAACGCCAGGACGGCCTTGGCCTCCGAGGCGAAAAGCAAGACCGCGCCGTCGGTCCACCAATAGAGCGGCTTGATGCCGTTGCGATCGCGCACCAGGGTCAGGCGGTCGGAGGCCTCGTCGAGCAAGGCGATGGCGAACATGCCGGACAGGCGCCGCACAAAGTCCGTCGGCTCGCGATGGTAGAGCGGCAGGATCACCTCGCCGTCGCTGTGCGTCCTGAACGGATAGCCTCCGGCCGCGAGCGAGCCGCGGAGTTCGCGGTAGTTGTAGATTTCGCCGTTGTAGATGAGCCGAACGCGGTCCGTCGAGTCGACCAGCGGTTGATGCCCACCGGCCAGATCGATGATGCTGAGTCGGCGATGACCGAGAAATGCGCGGCGGGCGCTCGATACGTATCGCCCTCGATCGTCCGGGCCGCGGTGGGCCAGCAAATCGATGGCGCGATCCAGGCGCGACGGCTCGGCCAACCCGTCGATCGGCCGAACCGAGAATCCGCCTACGATACCGCACATGAATCAGGGTCCGTACTGGACAAATGCCATGCCTGCCCGCACGGCAGGTGCGAAGCCGGTTCGCGAGATTCTACTGAGGCCCCGTCGGACTCGGTAGCATCGCACGGCCCGTAGCCACGGTTCGCATGAAGCCGTATTCTCCCGCGGTCGCGACCCGCGTCGAACGAACGAGGAAGGCGTCATGGGCTCGAGGCCGCCCTGCCCGATCATCCCAATCCCCAAGCGGATGGACCTCGCTCTGTCCGACCACGTTTGGCCGGCGGCGTTTCGAGTCGTCCCCCAGACGCCTCAGGCTGCATCGCACGTCCATCGGTTTGCCGCGCTTCGGCCGCAAGCTCAAACGCAGGGCGACGACGCAGGCGAGTGCGCAATCCCCGTTCGACTCGTCGAACCGGAAGACGGCCGCGCCGAGGCGTATTCGATCGACCTTGCCAACGACTCGATGACCGTCGCCGCCTCCGACGATTCGGGCTTCCGCTACGCAGCCTGCACGCTCGCGGCGCTCGTGGCCCAGGACCGAAGGCTCGTCGGCCGAATCGAGGACTGGCCGCGACTGCCCGTCCGGGGTTTTCACCTGAACTTCGCCGCCTACTCGCGCCTCGATGCGGACCAGGCCGTCCGATTGATGGAGACGGCCGCTCGCTTCAAGCTCAACACCGTGCTCATTGAGTACGGTCCGCGGTTTCCGTTTTCGGCCGGTTTGGTTCCGCCGCCTTCCAACCGACTCACGCAAGCCGACGTGCGTCGGATCGTCGACGCGGCGGCGGGCGTCGGTCTGAACGTCATCCCGTTGCAGCAGAGCCTCGCGCACCTGGAGTACATCTTGAGCAACCCGGCCTACGCGGCATTGCGCGAGGGGAAGGATCGCAATAATCTGCTGTGCCCATCCAATCCGCACGGCGCCGAATTCGTCCGCACGCTGGCCGGCGAAGTCATCCAGGCGCACCCGGCCGCGACGTGGATGCACCTCGGCGGCGACGAGGCTCGAAAGGTCGGTCGTTGTCCGGCGTGCGCGGCGGCTGTCCGGAAGGATGGCGTGGGGGGGTTGTACGGCCGCTACATGGGCGATCTGGCGCGCTGGGTTCTCGAACAGGGCCGTCGCCCGATCGTCTGGGACGACACGCTCTGCGCGCATCCCGACGCGATCCCGCATCTCCCGAAAGAAACGATCATCGCCTACTGGGATTACATCGCGGTGGCGGATCCGACGCCGGTGCTCATCCCGAGGATGTCGCACGCCGCGGGGGGGCCGCGCGTGGCGCATCATCAATCATGGCTGAGCCCACGACGGCGCAAGCGCATCAGCGACGTGCAACGCCGGGTCATGCGGGCGTACTCACAAGCGTGCCATCTCAACCGGACCTTGGGCCGGCCCTACCTGCAGGCGTTTCGTCGCTATCTCGGCGACGGGTTCCCGACCTGGGTCAGAGCCCTGCCGTACCTCGAGTACTACCGCGACCGCGGCCACGACGTTCTCTGCTGCCCGACGGGCCTGGGCAACGGCGACACGCGGGACGGCGTGCCGAACTACAGCCGGTTCGAGGCGAACATCCGCACGCATGGCGAACGCGCGGCGTCGGGCGGAGCGATCGGCGTCGTGACGACGGCCTGGTACGACATGCCGCCGGAAGTCCTCGTGCAGCCGCTGATCCATACGGCACAGAATACGTGGTGAGCGACAGGCGCTGCACGCTCGTGCGTGACCGTCCCGCCTGCATCGGGACGACAGATGCCTGCGGTGACGGAGCGTCCTGGGCGAACGTGCGTCGCCCGACCCCCACCGGCAGACAGGCTCCGGGGACAACGCTGCATTCAGAGGGGGGATATTCTATGTTCCTTGGAAGAGCGGCGTGCTCAGGTAGCGTTCGCCCGAGGATGCCAGGATCACGACGATCATCTTGCCGGCGTTCTCCGGGCGGCCGGCCACGCGGCCGGCGGCGCACAACGCGGCCCCGGACGAGATGCCGCACAGGATGCCCTCTTCCTTGGCGGCCCGGCGTGCCATTGTCATGGCATCGTTCGAGTTGACTCGGACGATCTCGTCGTAGATGGCGGTGTTCAGCACCGGCGGCACGAAGCCCGCTCCGATGCCCTGGATCTTGTGCGGGCCGGGCTTGAGCGGTTCGCCGCGCTGCTGCTGGCTGAGGATGGGCGACTCGTCGGGCTCGACGGCGACGCAGCGGAACGTCGGCTTCTTTTCCCGGAGGGCCTCGCCGATGCCGGTGATGGTCCCGCCCGTGCCGACGCCCGCGACCAGGATGTCGACGCGGCCGTCGGTATCGTTCCAAATCTCATGGGCCGTCGTGCGGTGATGGACGTCGGGATTGGCGGGGTTCTCGAACTGCTGCGGGATGAAACTGCCCGGCGTCTGCTCGCACAGCTCGCGCGCTCGGCGGACGGCGCCCGGCATGCCTTCCGACGCCGGCGTGAGGACGAGCGTCGCGCCCAGGGCGCGCAGCAGCATCCGCCGTTCCATGCTCATGGATTCCGGCATGGTCAACGTGAGCCGGTACCCCTTGGCCGCGCAGACGAATGCCAAGCCGATACCCGTGTTGCCGCTTGTCGGCTCGATGATCATCGTGTCCCGGTTGATCTTGCCCGCCGCCTCCGCCGCCTCGATCATGGCCTTGGCGATGCGGTCCTTGACGCTCGCCAACGGATTCATGTACTCGAGCTTAGCGTAGACCTCGGCCTGGGATTCGATGATGCGGTGAATCCGCACGAGCGGCGTGTTGCCGACCACGTCGACGATGCTGTCATGCAAACGTCCCATGACGTCCCTCCGAGAAAGAACGGACTCTGCCGAACGCCGGTCGCCCTGCATGAGGCGGCCACGGGCGTGGGGTATTGTAGCGTCGCTCGCCCGCGCCGGCCGCAACGACGGAATTGGATCCACGAGCGTCCCAGGTTCGCCGGGGCCAGTCGAATCGTTGATGTTCCAAAACCCATCGCCTCTCGGTCCGATCGCAGCGCTGCCCGGACCAACGTCCGGGACCCTTCGGAGTCCTGAATCGGCCGTGTCAAGCGCATGCGGAGTTGGAGGCCCGCGACCGTCCAAGGACCGGCAGCCTCGATCGAGGTAGAGGGAAACTCGAACCGACCGGTTTCGGGACAGGTTCTCGTTTCTTGTCGCTGCCAGTTCGCTGCCTCATCGTTGACGGCGGAGAACGTGAAGGCTATGAAGCGCGTCCAGGAACGGCGACGACGGACGACCGTTTTGCTCCGTTCAAGGCGGTGCGGTTCAGATGGGAGCCTGCTCGTCAGACCCCTACCGCTGCGTTGCGAACGCCCGGCCGGCCCGGCTCAGAACGCAAGCGTTCGCCCGATAAGCGTGGGATGAGAATGTCCGGAGCTTTGTTGATCTGCGGCGGCGCGCTAGCTGTCGTTGCAGCGACGACGCTGTTGTGGCGACGCTGCGCAACTCCGCCGACACGATATGCGTGGCTCCGGCGCAGCGGTTGGAACGCCCATCCGCGATCCGGCCGCGCCGTGCTCAGCCGGATGGACAGCTTGGCGCTGCTGCAAGTCGGCCACAATCACCGCTTCAGGACGATCCTGCAACCGGCAGGACGCGAGATGCTGGCCATCCATGAATTCGAGACCGGGGCCGAGCATCGTCGAACGCTGCACGAATGGACTGTCGTCGCTCACGACTCCGACCATCGCCTTCATCGGGCCGTGATGACGCGACAGGACTGGATTGTCGCCGTCGCCTCCAGCCCGGTCGCTCACGTTTTCTCCTTGGAAGTCGGCGGCGCATCGCACGGCCCGCAGGCTGCTGATGCTGCGACTGCCGGGTGCGGGCCTTGGGCCTTGATCGTCGAGGACCCCGACGCTTGGCCGGATCGACTTCGGCGAAACCTGGGCGACTGGCTGGCGCCTCAGCCCGTAGATCGCACCTGGGAGATCTTGCCTGATGCGATCGTCGGCTATCAACCTGCCAGAGCGAGTTCGACGGCCGCGACGGAGTTATTGGAAGCATCTAAGAAGTTAGCTCGAGAACTGACCGACTAAGGCGAACAGGAGAGCCATCGCGCCTAACGTCGGACTCGGCAGACGCGAGCCCCGCGAGGCTTCGGACGACCGCACGGCACGAGCGGGGGGAGCATCCACGCGAGCCTCGCTTTGAAACTGCGATGGCTCGGTTGGCTGCGACGCCGCGTGCCCGCCCTGTGACTCGGCCGGCGAGGGCGCTTCCTGCATGGGACGGCTCGTGGCGGACTCCGTGGTCGGCGGCGGCACGGGAGGACCCGACAGAAGGCGCTGCGTCCAAACTTCCAGCAATCGCGACTGAAGCTCCTGCCGCCTCTGGGCCGCCGCGCTGTCCGGCGCCTCGGCCGGCTTGTCGGCGTCGCTGTCCTTGACCCAGGACGGCCGACGACTGACCAACGGCGGCATGATCTCCAGGTTTGGATCCAGCGGCTTCTTCGTCATCCCGCCCTCAGGAACTTCACGCTGGGCGAGCAATTCCGCAGCGGCCTGCAACGTCGCCAGCGTGGGATCGGTCGGCCCGATGGACTTGCCGAACGCACGCACGAGCGGATCGATGCTCTTGGCCATCTCCGGGTCAACTTGCTTCACCCACCATTCGTATTCGCGTTGTCTTGCCTCGGCGATGCGCCGAGCTTCCTCCGCGTCGCGCCGGGCCACCTCTGCTTGCTGCCAGGCCGCCTGTTGCCTGGAGACCTCCTCCTCAAGCTGGCGCTGCTGGGCTCGGGCCGATTCGATCTGCCCGCGAGACTTGCGGAGACTGTGGAACATCAGGCCCACCGCACTGGCGCTGATGGCCATCAGCAAGACGACGGAGATGGCTATGCGATATTTCTGGACGCCTTTGCGAAGCAGGTAGAACCCGCTGGGCGATCGGGCGGAGATCGGTTCGCCCGCCAGGTAATGCCGGATGTCGCTGCAGAGCGCGTCCACCGACTGATAACGCTTCTCTTTCTTCTTCTCCAACGCCTTGAGGATGATGGTCGCCAACTCCGAGCGGACCTTCGGATTGGCCTTGGACGGGTGGAGTGGGTCGGCGTCCGCGATGTTGCTGAGCGTCTTGACGATGGCGCCGCCGGTGTCGTAGGGCATCTTGCCGGTGAGGGCCTCGTACAACATAACGCCCATCGAATAGACGTCGGTGCGCGTATCGACGCCGCTGGGGTCGCCGGAGGCCTGTTCCGGAGACATGTAGGCCGGCGTGCCGACGATCTGCGCGGTGATCGATGCGGCGAAATCAGCCGACGCGTTCGCTTTGGCCAAGCCAAAGTCCAGGACATGGGGTTCGCCCTCGCTGTCCACGAGGATGTTCGAGGGCTTGAGGTCTCGATGCACGACGCCCCGCACGTGGGCGTGGCCGACCGCGTCGCCGATCTTCGCGAACAGGTTGAGCTTGCCGTCGACGCCCGTCCCGTGAGCCCGAAAATAGTCCGACAGGGGCAAGCCATAGACGAACTCCATCGCGAAGTACATCCGGCCGTCCGCCACGCCGCTGTCGTAGATCGGGATGATGTTTGAATGGCGGAGCTGCGCGGCCAGCGTGATCTCGCGTTCGAAGCGGCGGCGCGAGGCTTCCGAGGCGAACGGCCCCTCCAAAAGCACCTTCAAGGCGACGACCCGCTTGGTCGACAACTGGATCGCCTTGAAGACGACGCCCATGCCGCCGCGGCCGACCTGCTTGAGAACCTGGTAGCCCGGGATGTTCGGCAGGGGCTGCGCCGACGACGGATGCGAGGCGTCCGCGGAACTCCCTCCAGGCGTGAGCGGCACGGCCTGCGACCGGGTCAGCCCCTCGCGCGACGAGCCCAGGTCCGCCAGGAGGCCCAGGCCCGAGAGGTGCTCTCGCAGGGCCTCCGCGTGTTCGGGGTGCTGGGCGATGAAGGCCTCCTCGGTCAGGTTTTCGCCGCTCTGTCGCCTGTCGAAGAACTCGTTGACCAGTTGGCCGAGTTGTTCTTCCTCAGGGCTGAGTCCGAGTTCGTCCGCGGGTTGTGGCTCCGGGTCGGTCATGGGTGGGTCTACTGAACTGCCGATGCCAGTCGGCGGCTCTCCTTCCGACGGTGGGTCCTGGACGGCTGCCGGGCAAGACCCGAGCGACCACGGCAGCACGAAGCTCCAGCGCGGTCGGCCGAAACAAGACTGGCGATCGGGTCCCCTAACTACTTCAGTCTACCACGCCTTTGGCACGCGCCCATTACAATCCTATGTCGAAATTCGAGTGCAGATGGCAACTGAAGCACGTCATCGGCGGCCCAGCCTGCACAACGGATTCTCTCCTGGCTCCTTTTGAGCTATTGTATGGAAGAGACGCTTTATTCCCGCCGCCGCCCGCCCCATCGCGCGACGGCGCCGTGAACCCAGAAGGCTTCGTCCGACGTGCCGGATTCGACCGAAACCCGAGTCCTGATTCGCGATGCGTGTACAGGGAACGAACACGCTGTTCGGCGCCTCCTGGTGATGTATCATCCGCGTCTGCGGGCACGGCTGATCCGGCAGATGGACGCGACCGTCAAGTCGAAGGTCGAGCCGGAAGACATCCTCCAGCAGGTTTACCTCGAGGCCTTCAAGGCGATCCGGAATTTCACCTATCAAGGAAAGGATTCGTTTCTCCGCTGGCTGTTCGCCATCCTGGACCGCAAGCTGATCGATGAACACCGTGCTCTACGTGCGGAAAGGCGAGATGTTCGACGCGAAGCAAAAGTCCTGCCGCCTTCCGCGCAACATACGACCTATCTGGATCTGATGGCCCGCGTCATCGCGGACGTCGGCACGCCGAGCCAGTCCGTGCGCAAGGACGAAGCCCTCGGCGTCGTCAACGCGTGCCTAGCCGGCCTCCCTGAGCACTACCGTGACGTGCTCAAGATGCGCTTCATCGAAGGCCGGCCCGTGGCCGACGTGGCGAAGCACCTCAACCGTTCCATCGGATCGGTCCATATGATCTGTCATCGAGCGCTCCGCCAGTTGCGAGAGCAAGCCGAGAAACTGGGCGTTTCCAAGGACTTCTGAATCACCGTGCGCAGTTCAAGAGCACGCGGGCAGCGGCCGATCCGCCGCGGTGGATCTCCCGCAGAATGTGCCGGCTGCTGCGCTCCACAACGGCCGAGCGAGAGCTCGGCCGCCACGGTCTGCGTCGCAAGATCCCGCACGGTGATTTAGATCGCTTCGCGCTTCCGAGTCGCGTCGCCCGCGCGATCAGAACGAGCCGCGCCGAGGCGCCGCGCGGTCGCGGCTCTCATACGACTGCATCAGCATCGAAGGCGTGCGTAGGTGCGACTTCTTCTCGACTACGACTTGCTTCCGGCACCAGCGGGCGGCGCCCGACCGAGTGTCAAGCGATACTGGCAGGACGGAGGCGGGCGTCTCAAGCGATGCGTTCTCGGCAATGCCGGCGTGGGACGCCGTCCTCGGCTGACGGTTCAGCCAACGGCCGCATCCAGCCACCCTGCCCGGCTGGACTTGAGCCAGATGAGAAGACGAGCGTTTCATAATGCTATACAGAATAGGCGGTTACAAAGTTATCCGTCTTGGCGGGCCGGACGGAACGGAAGTTGCATAAGGCTCCAAAGCAGAAGGGGCGAGTGCTGCTTCAAGCCGCTTGCCCATCGAGTGGTTCTCTAAACCAGTGGGTGTATGTTGGCTCGCCCACCCACCGGTTAAGCCCACCCGGTAGTCGGACCGGGTGGGTTGTTTTTTGGCGAGCGGCCCTTGCGTTGGATGGTTGCCCTGCCTCAGGGCGACGGTCGTTCCTGCCGAACGCAGCTCGCGGCAACTCGCGCGTTACGCTGCCAATCCTCAAGTCGCGCACGATCACACGCGCTGCCCCCGACGAACAGCCGGTACGCGGCTTCATCCCAAGCCAGGACGTCGTCCAGCAGCGGCTCCGCACGATCGTCGCGCGCCTGGAACCGTGGCTCACGGCTCGGCGGCGGATGCCGGTTGTACGGACAGACCTCCTGACACACGTCGCAGCCGAACACCCAACCACCCATCGCGGCGGCGAGTTCCGGCGCAATCTCGCTGCGGTGCTCGATGGTCAGATACGAGATGCACCGTCGAGCGTCCATCACAAAAGGCTGAGGCAGCGCCTGGGTCGGACAGGCGTCGAGACATCGCGTACACGTGCCGCAACGGTTCGGAAGCGGCTCGTTCGGCCGGAGATCCAGGTTCGTCACGACCTCGCCCAGCACGAAGTACGAGCCGAGCGACTCGTGCAGCACCATCGTGTTCTTGCCGATCCAGCCGATGCCGGCCGCCGCGGCCAACGCCCGTTCGATGATCGCCGACGTGTCGACGCAAACCCGAGCCTCGACAGGCCCGCCGACCGCTTCACGGAGGTCGTGCAGCAGGGCCTCCAGCTTCTCCCGCACGACGGCGTGATAGTCCTCGCCCCAGGCGTACCTCGCGACCTTGCCTCGGCTTCCTCCTCGACACGGCCCGGCAGCGACGAGCGGCGGCGGCTGGTAATAGTTCAACGCGCAGACGATGACCGAGCGGGCCCAGGGCAGCCACATCCGTACATCGATACGGGACTCGACGTGCCGGTGCATATAGGACATGCCGCCGGCGTAGCCCCGATCCAGCCAATCCCGGTAGAACGCGGCATGCGCCACGGAACCGGCCCCAGCGATCCCGCACCGGTCGAATCCGATCTCCAACGCCCTTCGCCTGACGTAATCGCCCACGTCCATCCGAGAACCCGCAGAGGTTCAGAGCGGCTTCATCCCGCCGCTGAATCTAGGACCTTCCACGGCATCCACCGAATTTGACAAGGTAGGTGGACTCTCCTAGATTGCCCGCCGATTTACAGAGCAAGCAGCCCAGCTCAGTAAACCGAGGACGCACATGCTTTTCAACTACGACTGGTGGTTCGACGGGGCCTACGAGCAGCGCGTGACGGAAGCCAAGCGGCGTTGTGCCGTCAGCCATTTTCCTGAGCTGAAGGCCGAGATCGCACCGGGCAACGGCCGTTTGGATGCCTTCCTCGCCCAGTTGGAGGCTCGCACGATCATCTATCTCCGCGACGGCTTCTCCTACGAGGTCAAGGAGATCATCAAGCACCCGAACACCGCCTCGCTGACGTTCGAGTGCATGCCCGCGGACGAGGCGTACAAGGTCGGCTGCTTCGTCGTGACCCTCCCGTTCGAGGACATCGTGCGAATCGAAGTCTTCGCGGTTCATCCTGATGAGAAGCCCGAGGACATGCCGTCCATCAAGGGCTTCGGGGGCGCCCAGGGACCTCCTGCGCGGCCGGATGAGCGTCCGGTCCGCCGAGACGCGCCCGATCGCGATTGATGCGCTTCACCATCGATACCGCATCGCGACAGACGCCTCAGATGGCGCCCTGTCGGAGGCAAAAGGGACAAGCGCCTCGCGGGATGCTGTCTTCGGCCGTGCCGGCCGCTCTGGACTCTGAGCCAGTTCTTTACTGTATGCCCGAGGAGAGAACGGCCTCTCGCGCGAGGACGGCGCTCCCGATTGAGAGCCGCCGGCCTCGGCCGGCGGGTAGCTGCTACCGCGCACGCAGCTTCAACGTGCGCAGGCAGCCTCTGTTGCGCGAGGTGCGCAAGGGGCCCGGCGTTGCCACCCCTCGGCCAAGGCCGAGCGCTCTCAAAGGAATCCAACCGATGTGAGACGTGCGAGAATCCCGGCGTGACGGGACTCGCACAAGCGTGCATTCGGGATGCCGGACCGAAGAAGGCCGTCGGTTGTGCCCCCATCGGTCGTCGCATAGGATGGGCCTGATGCAGGCGATTCTGGACAACGACGCCCGGGCGGTTGTGCGGAGATCCGGCACGAGGGGGCGGCGGCGGCACCTAGGGGCCGTCGCGTGCGGCGTAGTCGCATGGTCGTTCGCCGCGCCGGCCTGCGCACCGTCGCAGCCTCCGCCGCGGACGGCCATCCAGTCCGCGAACCCGGACGAGCGGATCCGGGGCATCCACGAGGCGGCGGAGCGCAACGATCGTTACGCCGTACCGCTGCTGGTGGACCGCCTGGAGGACGAGGACGAGGCCGTTCGGTTCTACGCCATCCTCGCCCTGGAGAAGATGACGGGGCAACGCCTCGGTTATGATTACGCTCGGCCGGCGGTCGATCGAGTCCGTGCCGTCGAGCGCTGGCGGGAATAC
>CAZERK010000035.1:0-1022 GCA_964514515.1 uncultured Planctomycetaceae bacterium | reverse complement strand
CAGAAGCAGGCGAAGCGCCCGTGCGGCCGGCCGATCCGTGACCAACAACCGTCCACCCGCACCTCGCGGCCGACCGCGCAGGCGGCGTCCTCCACGAGCACCAGGCCGTGCCGGCGAGCGATGGCGGGAATACGTCCGGCAAGGGCTGCACGTTGCGGTGCCGGACCGAACGGGGGCTGACGGAGATGCAAACGGGCGTCCCGTCGAGACGGCGGTAGGGGATCATGGGCGCCGTTGAACTGCACATCACGAGCAACGCGAAGAGCCTGCCGGTCGTCCGAAGCGCGGCCGAGCGTATGGCGGAGATGGAGGGCTTCTGCGGCACCGAGGCGCACGCGTTGGTTCTGGCCATCGATGAGGCCCTCGCGAACGTCATCAAGCACGGGTACCGAGGTCAGCCCGCCCAGCCGATTACGATCACGCTGACGCCGGTCCGGTCGCCGGACGGTCGATGCGGGATCAGCGTACTGGTTCGGGATCAGGGCCGTCAGGTCGATCCCGCCACGATCCGCGGCCGCGACCTGAGCGACGTGCGGCCCGGCGGGCTCGGCGTCAACATCATCCGCTCGGTCATGGACGAGTACGAGTACAGTTGCCCCCCGGATGGCGGCATGCTTCTCCGCATGGTCAAGTACGCAGGCGGCAAGGCCGACGGGCCTGACCGCGCCGCGGGAACTCCGAGCCGCACGGATCACGCTCCGGCGGCGAGCGCGCAAGATCGCGAAGGCGCACAGCCATGAACGAAAACGCCAGCCCCGTAGTCAAGGAGATCCGCCGGGCGCCGACGGGAACGGTCGTCGTGCTCACCGGCGACGTGGATATGCACCATGCACCGGCCTTGCACGCCGCCCTCGTCGAACTGGCCCACGAGCGACCGAACCGACTGATGCTGGACTTGTCGGGCGTCCCCTACATGGACTCGTCGGGCGTCGGCACGCTGGTCGAGATTTTCCGTCGCGTGTCGGCGTACAAGGGCAAGATGGTGCTGTTTGGCGGGCCGACGCCTCAGACCAAGCTCGTCT
>CAZERK010000034.1:0-14360 GCA_964514515.1 uncultured Planctomycetaceae bacterium | reverse complement strand
CGAACCGTGTCAGCCTGCCTCGCCACCGCCGCCCTCCTCTGGTTGGCGACGGCCTGCGGCACGTCCATCCAGATTCAGCCGTCGGATGAGCCGGCGAATCAGTCGTCGCAGGACGGCATCGACCCGAACAAGCCGAACACGGAACGGTCTACGATCGCCGTCGCCTTCGACGGCGTGCGCACCATCCGCATCGAGATTCCGACCGGCCGCGTGAGCGTCTCCCAGGCCGACGGCGGCGAGGCGTCGTTGAAAGTCACCGAAACCATCCTTGTTGAGGGACTGGGTCATGACCTGCTCGCAGACCTGCTCAACCGATCAACCGTCACCGCAGAACGATCCTTCGTCGACGCCTCTCGGCTGGATGTCGAAGCGGCCCTCGCGGAGGGCCTGGCCGACGCGGACGTCGCCTTCGACATCCGCCTGGTGGTGCCGGCCGACGCCAACGTGGAGGTCCTGCTCGGCAACGGTCCCGTCGAAGTAACGGATCTCGTCGGCAACGTCGAAATCCGAACCGCCAACGGGCCGATCAGCATCAGCCACGTCACGGGCAACGTCGTCGCGCACACGACGAACCGGCCCATCGGCATCCAGGACGTGACGGGCAACGTTCGGGCCGAGACGACCGAAGCCGAAGTCACGCTGCGCCTGACGCCGGCCGACGACGGGCTGGTCTCCGCCACGACGACCCAAGGCGCCATCCGCATCACCGTCGCCTCGACAACCCAGGCCGACCTGAGCCTGTCCGCGCCGGACGGAATCATCACGGCCAACCTGGCCGGGTTCGCCGTCAGCAATCTGAGCACCGGCAAGGGCTTTCTCAAAGGCGTCTTGAACGGCGGCGGCGGCCGGATCGAGGCCGCAGCCGACGAAGGCGAAATCGAATTCAACGGCATGTAGGCTGGGGGGCCGTCCGGCGGGCGACGCAGCTTCGCCAGCGCTGCCCTGTTGTCCCATATCCCATGCGTCGCGGCTGCTGCAGTCGATGCCCCGAGCGGGCGGGCGAGAAGCGCGCTGGAAGGCCTCCGGTCATCTTGCATCGCTCCCGGCGAGCCGGGAGGGCCGTTGTGAGAGACCGTGAGATCCCCTCTTCGGCACATCCAGACCGGATTCCGTATCAGAGCGACTTGAACAACCCGACGGGGATTCCTTCCGGGTCCAGGAACATCGCGTAGTAGCCGACGTTCGGAATGGGTGACTCGGGCACGACCACCTGGCCGCCGCCTGCCTTGACCTTGTTCAGCGTCGCTCCGATGTCCTCCACCATGAAGTAGACGTTCAACGCGACGCGCGGGGCCTGAGGCGGGCGCTGCATCATGCCGCCGCAGGGCTCACTGCCCGTCTTGATGAGCGTGTAGCCCGGCATCGATTGGTCGTCGAACTCCCAGCCGAAGACCTTGGCATAGAACGCCTTGCATTTGTCCGGAGCGTCGCTCATGAACTCGAAATGACACAGCGGGGCTGGCATGGGTTTCTCCTCGCTCGCTAACGTTTTCGGGGTTCTGCGGAAGGGCGCACGGCCCTGGGCCCGTTGGGCTCTGTTGTGGCACGGTGAACGAGTAAAGTCAAGAATCTAAAGGCGGCCGGTGACGAAGAACCGGTCGCGGCCGTCATCGCCGCGGAGCTTCAGACCGCGATAGCCGCTGTGCAGCCAGCCGCCTCGAAAAACATGGGCCGTCGCCTGGGGTTTGCGGTGGTAGCCGCTCATGACGTTGTGCCCGCGTGCGACGACCTCGCCCTCGCGGCCCGGCGGCGACGGCTTCCCGTCGGTGTCATGGATGTCCACATCGTTCGTGTCAATCGGCAGGCCGACCGACGGGACGTCGTGGTCGCGGAGCCATTCGAGATTCTCGTGCCAGTCGAGCGTCGTCGGCAAGAAGCAAGAGAAACATGCGGCCTCGGGGATACCGTAGCCGTGGACGATCTTCAGCCCGAAGCGCTCCTGGAAGGCCGTGGCAGCAGCGGCGGTCAGCGGCTGTGAGCGGCAGATGAAGTGCCGGAAGTTCGGCACCCGCTCCGGCTCAAACTCCTCCTCGGCGTCCAGCAGGCGTTCGAGTTGAGGCGGTAGGACGCTGACGATGCCGACGTCGTGCGCCGCCACCCGGCGCCAGAAGCCCTGCGCGTCGAACCGCTCATGCACGACGACCTGGGCCTTCGCGAAGGCGGGCGGCAGGAGCGTCAGGATGATGTCGCTCGGCCGGTGCAGCGGCAGGACGTTCATCACGACCGTTGTGGCGGCGATGTCATGCCACCGCGACAGGCCGTAGGCGGCCGCGAACAACTGCTTCTGCGTCAGGACAACGCCTGGACGAAGGCCGTCCGCCGCGGGCCGATAGATGAGCATCGCGTCCGTGTCCCAGGAGGGGCCCCTTCGGCGCGACGCGTCGGCTGGCGCCGCGTCGGCCAGGGCTGCCGTGAAGTCGTCCCAACCGGCGACGAGCACGCGGCTGCCGCCGGCGTCGAAGACGACGGTCCGCTGGAGGCCGCCCTTGCCGGCTTGTTCCAGCGCGGCGTCGAACGGATCGAGCGACGACCGGCACGCAGCGAACAGGATCAGGAGCTCGGCGTCGCACGTGGAGAGAATTGCCGCGATCCGTTCGTCAGACAGGTCCGGCCCGATGGGCACGAGCCGCGCCCCGATGCTCCAGACGCCGAAGTAGATCGCGGCGGTCAGCGGCTGGTTGATCGCAACGACCGCGACGTTCTGGCCCGGCGAGACCGCGTATTCGGTGGACAGCACATACGCAACCCGACCGACCATCTCGGCGAATGCGCCGAACGTCACGACTTGCGGCTCGTCAGGGGCCTGAGCGGAGTAGTAGGTCATCCAGGCATGGTCGGCCCGCTCCGTTGCAAGAACAGACCAGAGATGCGCGACGTTGCGATAGGGCAGGACGTCGTCCACGTTCGGCAGCGCTTCACAGCGGTGCGCCTGCACAACCAATTCCGTCACGGCGGCCGGCAAGGGCGTGGGCGTCTGGTTGGCATCTTGCAGCGGCATCGCGGTCGCTCCGTCGCGTCCTCGGTCTTCCACCTCGGCAAGGCAGCGCCCCGCTTATTTAACCCTCCCAGGCCCGATTTGACAACCACCAGCGCATTGTGGGGGGATGCAGCATGACGCAAGATGCCGGTCAAACCGCTTGCAGCCGCCTTTTCGACAGCGCCGCAGACGGTCCGACCAGGGTCTTGCAGCGTCTCTGGTTAGCCGGTTCTTGCGGAAGCGGCAGCCGGTCGTCCTCAGCCGCGGCCGCCTTCGGACAGCACGTTGCCCTCGTGGTCGCGGATGCGCACGGTCATCGGCATGTTGCCCGGCAACGAATGCGTCGCGCAGCCGAAGCACGGGTCGTAGGCGCGGAACGCCATCTCGATTTTGTTGAGCAGGCCCTCGGTGACGTCCACGCCCTTCTTGATCAGGCCCTGCGCGGCCTTCTTGACCGACATGCAGATGGCGGCATGGTTGTTCGTCGTCCCGACGATCAGGTTCACCCGCTTGAGGATGCCTCGCTCATCGGTGATGTAATGGTGCGTGAGCAGTCCGCGCGGGGCCTCGACGCAGCCAATACCCTCGTCGGGCGTGGCCGTCGGAATCGTCCGCACGTTGGGGCTCACGATCTCCTCGTCCTGGGCGAGCTCCAACGTCCGCTCCGCCGAGTAGACCAGCTCGACCACGCGCGCCCAATGCGTCGCCAGCGTCTGGTGCACCGGCGTCTTACCGCTCTTGTCGGCGGAGAGCGTCTCGTAGAAGCGCTCGTATTCCGCCTGAGCGAGCGGCGTGCCCATGCCGTCGGCGGCGTTCAATCGCGACAACGGCGTCGACCGATACACGCCGCTGTCGCTGCCGTCCACGAAGCCCTTCCAGCCGGGCTTCTTCAGGAAGGGGAACTTGAGGTACGACCATTTCTCGACGCGCTCGGCCACGTGCGAGAGGTAGTCCTTCGCCTCGTACTTCATGACTTCCTTGCCGTTGGGATCGACGACGCGGACCTTGCCTTCGTAGAAATTGATCCGGTTCTTGGCATCGACGAGTCCCATGTAGTGCGTCTTGTGCGTGTAGGTGTCCGACAGGATCAGGTCCACGTAGCCCTTGTTGGCCAGAACGACCTTGTTCACGATGTCGATCGTGAACTTGCCGAACTCGATCAGCTGCTTCGCCAGCACGACGATGCGGTCGCGCTCTTCCTTTGTGAGCGCCTTCGAGACGCCGCCGGGGATCGCGCTGATCATGTGGATGGTCTTGCCGCCGATGATCTTGACGATCTCGTGAGCCGCCGCGCGGGCGCTGATGACCGTCTTGCCGGCCTCCAGTCCCACCTTCTGAATCAGCCCCAGGATGTTGCGTTCGGCGGGCGGCGCCTCCGGCCCCAGCACGAAGTCCGGCGCGGCAAGGATGTAGAAATGCGTCGCGTGGTCGCCGGTGAAGAAGGCGGAATACAACAGCTCGCGCAGCTTCTTCGCGGACGAAGGCGGATCGACGTGATACGTCGCGTCGCACGCCTTGACCGCCGCCATGTGATGGGCCTCGCTGCACACGCCGCAGATACGCGTCGTGATCCGCGGCATCTCCTCCACGGGCCGTCCCACGCAGAACTGCTCGAACCCGCGCAGCTCCGGCACGACGAAGAAGCAGTCGGCCACGTTGCCGGCGTCGTCCAGGAAGATGTCGATCCGGCCGTGTCCTTCAAGCCGTGTAATCGGGTCGATCTTGATCGTCTTCACCGCAGAAACCTCCCATCCGGTCGAGGCGATGGAGCTATGCCTTCGTCACCTCGGGCTTTTTCGTCAGCTTGCGGCCGAGCTTCGCCTTCGAGAGCGAGAACCGGTAGAAACTGCCAATCGGGTCCAGCACGCCGTTGAGAATCTCATCGATCTCGTCCGGGTCCTCCGAATCGATGACCGACGCGAGGGCGGAGATCATCTTCGCGCCCTGGTCCTTGGAGTTCGGCGGAGGGCCGTAGCAGCCGCGACACGGCATGTTGACCGACGGGCACTTCGCCCCGCAGCCGTCGCGCGTCGCCGGACCCATGCACAGAATGCCCTGGTCCAGCAGGCATTTGTCGGGATCCGGGATGATCTCGTGCGGGCGCACGAACTTCTTGATCTTCTTCTCCTCGCGCGTCCGCGGGCACTCGTCGCAGCAGGTCTTCTGGCCGGCGCCGAGGACCGTCCCCTTGGGCGGCAGCGGCTTGCCGTTCTTCAGGATGTCGATCACCGTTTCGAGCACCGCCCAGATCTGGTGCGCCTGCGGCGGGCAGCCCGGCACGTAGTAGTCGACCTCGACCACCTGGTCCAGGCAGCGCACGGTCTCCCAGAACTCCGGCAGCTCGATCTCGCCGCCGTTGACCTGTGTGTGCGGCTGCGGCTCGGCGCCGTCGGCGTTCGTCGTCGACGGCGATTGGCGATAGACCCAATCGAGGGTCTCCTTCCGGCTCGTCGAGTTGCTCAGCGCGGGGATGCAGCCCTCGCACGCGCAGGAGCCGAAGGCCACCATCACGACGGACTTCTTCCGCAGAAGCTTGGCCATGTACTCGTTGTCGCCGGTGCGGATCGCCCCGTTGAACAGGCACAGCGTGATCGACCCGTCCGGCATGGCCTCGACGTCCTTCGTCTTGAAGTCGATCGCGACCGGCCAGAAAACGATGTCGAAGGCGGCCGCGACGTCCAGGATCTTCTCGTTGATGTCCAGGACGGCGATTTCGCATCCGCCGCAGGAGGCCGCCCAGTAAAGGGCCAACTTCGGCTTGGCGGACGCCGGCGCTTGCTTGTCTGTCGTCTTGCTCATTTTTCAAGCCTCAAGGGACCGAGGGACTTAATCGTCTGGGTCATCTCGTTCGTGACTTCCGCCCACTTGTCGCCTTCGCTGGCCGAGACCCAGGTCAGCTTCAGCCGGCGCGGATCAATCCCGAAATCGGCGAGCAGCCGCTTGAGCAGGTGCACGCGGCGCAGGGCCTTGTAGTTGCCTTCGAGGTAGTGGCAGTCGCCGGGATGGCAGCCGGAGACGATCACGCCGTCCGCGCCTTGGCGGAACGCCTCCACGATGAACGTGGGGTCCATCCGACCCGAGCACATCACGCGCACGACCCGCACGTGCGGCGACCATTTCATTCGCGACACGCCGGCCAAGTCCGCCCCGGTGTAGCTGCACCAGTTGCACAGAAAGCCGACGATTTTCGGCTGCCACGGTTCCTCCGCCGAGGGCGCCGCGCCCTGGGCGTCTTGTGTCGTTCCGGCCGTTGCCGTTGTCATGATCAGACCTCTACCTGCGTTTGCCAAAACTCGCGCGTCGCTGCCGCTGCGAAGACGTTGCTAGATCAACAAGGCCTCCAGTTCCGCGAGAATCTGGTCGTCCGTGAAGCCGGACCCCGTGATCGCACCCGCCGGGCAGGCGGCCACGCACGTGCCGCAGCCCTTGCACAACGTCTCGTTGACTTCCGAAACCTCCTTCTCCTCGTTGAACGTAATCGCCGAATAGAAGCACAGATTGTTGCAGACTCGGCAGCCCGAACAGTAATCCGCATTGATCGACGCGCGAATCGGGTCGATCAACACCTCGCCCTTGCCGATCAACGCCAGAATGCGGGCCGCAGCCGCCTGGGCCTGCGCGACGGTGTCGGGGATATCCTTGGGTCCCTGACAGGCGCCGGCGATGTAGATGCCGTCGCTCATCGTGCCGACCGGGTCGAGCTTCGGATGCCGCTCCAGGAAGAAGCCGTCCGGGCTCCGCGACAGCGAGAACACGTTCGCCACGCTGGCGGCGTCGCCCTGCGGTTCGAGGGCGTTGCACAGCACCACCATGTCAACCGGAATCTCGCGGAACTTGCCGACCAGCGTGTCCTCGCATCGGATGACCAGATGCCCGTCCTGCCCGTTCGTCTTCTCCGTCCACGCCGGGACGACCTCGGCGACCTTGCCGCGGATGATCGTCGTCCCCTCCTGGAGGATGCGGGAGTAGAACTCCTCGTATCCTTTGCCGAACGCACGCATGTCGATGTAGAACTGATACACCTGAGCCTCGGTCCGCTCGGCCACGAGGTGCGCGAACTTCAACGCGTACATGCAGCAGACGCGCGAGCAGTAGCGGTGATGGTTCTCATCGCGCGAGCCGACGCAATGAACGATGCCGACGGCTCGCGGCGGCTTGCCGTTCTTGCAGACCACCTTGCCGGCCGTGGGGCCCGTCGAGTTCAGCATCTGCTCGAACTCCAACGAGCTGAGCACGTTGTCCAGGTGGCCGTATCCGTACTGAGCCATCTCTCGGGCGTTGAAGGATTGATAGCCCGTCGTGATGAGGATCTGTCCGACCTCGATTTCGTATTCCTCGTCCTGCTGCGTGTAGTCGATCGCCCCGGGCTCGCAGACTTCGGAGCAGATGCCGCAACCGCCGGTCTGGAGCTTGATGCAGGCCTCGGGATCGATCCAGGGCACTTTGGGAACGGCCTGCTGGAAGGGGATGCTGATCGCCGTCTTCGGACCGAGGAAGAAATCGCGCGGCTCGCCCTTGTGCTCGGCGAAGTCCTCCATCCGAATGTGCCCCGTCGGACAGACGCTCACGCACGCCCCGCAACTGATGCACGAATTCTGCGCCCCCTCCCGGCCGAACGGCGTCGTCACGACGCGGTTCACGCCTCGGTCGCCGTAGGTCAGCGCGTGCGCCCCGACCAATTCGCTGCACATCCGCACGCACAGCCCGCACATAATGCACGTGTCGGTGCCTTCGCCGAACCGCGATTTTTCGATGCCGTGCTCACGGGCCATCTCCCGGATGATCGGCACGGTCTAGCAACGGCCGAGCTGCATCTCCAGCACCATCCGGCGGACGGCCAGGGCGCGCTCGGACTGCGTGAGGACCACCAGCCCTTCGCTGGCCGGGTAGTTGCACGCCGTGACGATGCGATGCTTCTTGCCCCGCACGATCTCCACCGAGCAGACCCGGCAAGCGCCGTAAGGCTCCAGCCATTCGCAATGGCAGAGCGTGGGAATGCGGATGCCCAGCTTCGCGGCGCCCTTGATGATCGGCTCGCCTTCCTGGAGTTGGACTTTTTGCCCGTCAATCTCAATCGTGACCATGACGCCGCTCCATTACTTGCGGACCACCGCGTGGAACTTGCAGGAGTCGTAGCACGCGCCGCACTTCGTGCATTTTGTTTGATCGAGCACGTGCACCTTCTTTCGCTCGCCGACGATCGCCCGCACGGGGCAAGCCTGGGCGCACAGCGTGCAGCCCTCGCACTTCTCGGGATCGATCGAGTACCGGATCAGCTCCTTGCAGACGCCCGCCGGGCACCGCTTGTCGCGGATGTGCGCCTCGAACTCGGGGCGGAAGTACTTGATCATGCTGAGCACAGGGTTGGGCGCCGAGGTGCCCAGACCGCACAACGCCCCGTCGATCATGCTCCGGCCGACTTCCTCGAGCAGTTCGATGTCGCCCTCTTGGCCCTTGCCGTCGGCGATTCGCTTGAGAATCATCTGCAAGTTGCGCAGCCCCTCGCGGCACGGCGTGCATTTGCCGCACGAATCGCCCATCAGGAACTCGATGAAGTAGCGGCTGACGTCGATCATGCAGTCGTCGTCGGCGATGACCACCATGCCGCCCGACCCCATCATCGAGCCGGCCTCGGTCAGCGTGTCGAAATCGACCCGCAAGTCCAGCTTGCTCTCCGGCAGGCAGCCGCCGGACGGCCCGCCGGTCTGCACGGCCTTGAACTTCCGCCCAT
Organism: uncultured Planctomycetaceae bacterium; assembly: GCA_964514515.1. GTDB lineage: Bacteria > Planctomycetota > Phycisphaerae > UBA1845 > UTPLA1 > CAZERK01. Next base: position 5,652 of record CAZERK010000034.1, on the reverse strand, counting down.
CGGCCACGCCGCCGCCGATCTCGTAGACAATCTCCCGCAGGGTGATGCCCATCGGCACCTCGACCAGGCCCGTGTTGACGGCCTTGCCGGATAGGGAGAAGACCTTCGTTCCCTTGGAGCCGCCCCAGGGGTTGTTCGTCACGTCTCCGGTGCCGAACTGCGTGAACCATTTGGAGCCGTTCAGGATGATGGGCGCCACGCACGCCCAGCTTTCCGTGTTGTTCAGGCACGTCGGCCGATTCCAGAGGCCCTTCTCCACCGTATGGACGTACTTGGCGCGCGGCTCGCCGACGCGGCCCTCGATCGACGCCATCAGCGCCGTCGCCTCGCCGCACACGAACGCCCCCGCGCCGCGGTGCACCTCGACATCGAAGTCCATCCCCGTGCCAAGGATGTTCTTGCCCAGAAAGCCAAGCTCTCTCGCCTGGTTGAGCGCGATGTTGAACCGCTTCAGCGCCAAGGGGTACTCGAGCCGCACGTAGATGAAGCCCTGGGTCGCCCCCATCGCGTACGCCCCGATCAGCATTCCTTCGATGACGCTCTGCGGATTGTCCTCCACGATGCTGCGGTCCACGTATGCCCCGGGGTCGCCCTCGTCGCAGTTGCAGATGACGTATCGAACGCCATCCTCCGAATGCGCATTGCGGCAGCTTTCCCATTTGACGCCCGCCGGGAACCCGCCGCCGCCGCGACCGCGCAGGCCGGACGCCTTGATCTCCTTGATGATCTGCTCGGGCGTCATCTCCGTGACGGCCTTGACGAACGCTCGGTAGCCGTCGCGGGCGATGTAGTCCTCGATGTTTTCAGGGTCCAGCAGACCGCGATCCCGCATCACGATCAGCACCTGCTTGCTGTAGAACGGGATGTCCTTCATCAGCGGCAGGGGCTTTTCGCCGCCCGCCACCCGGTACATGTGCTTCTGCACCGGCCGGCCCTTGACGAGATGCTCCTCCACGATGAAAGGCACGTCCGCCGGCTTGATCTTCTGATAGAAGATGCCGTCCGGTTCGACGAGCACGAGGGGGCCGACGCCGCAGAAGCCGCTGCAGCCCGTCGCGACCACGCTGACCTCATCCGACAGGCCCCGCTTGGAAATCTCGTTGAGGAACGCCTCTTTCACGGCCGGGGAGTCGTTGGAAAAGCAACGCGAACCGGCACAGACCATCAGGTACAATCGGTGGGCCATCACCCATCCTCCCAACTCGAGGATTCAATTCCAACGAACGGGGCCGAACGCGCCCCGATGATCCTCAGCCGAGCCTCTCGCTGCCCATCGCCAGGGCATACTCCGTCACGATGTTGCCCTTGAGCACGTGCTCATCCAACACGCGGATGATCTTCTCCGCCGTCAGGTCCGCATAGCGCACGGGCGACGCGTCGCCAATCTGCACCGTGGCGATCGGCTCGCGGCTGCACAGCCCGGCGCAGCCGGCGGTCGCCACGCGCACGTCGGTCAGCTTCTTCTCCTCGACCGCCTGCATCAGAGCGTTCATCACCTTGCGCGCCCCCGCCGCGATGCCGCACGTCCCCATGTGCACGGTCACGGTCGCCCGCGTCTTTCCTTCCAAGGTCGTCCTCTGGGTCTGCAACTTCTTGCGAAGCTCGTCGAGGTCGCCGATCGTCAGTTTCTTGGCCACGTCGTTGCCTCCTGAGAGACTCCAGTCTGTCCAGCCGCCCAATGCAGCAATATCGGGAAGCCCCGGCCGCCGCCCCCGGGACTATTTGGCGGCCTTCTTCACGTCCGCTCCCACCCCGTATTTCTTCAAGATGCGTGGAACTTGGTTCGACGTCACGTGACCGTACAGATCATCGTTGATGGTCACGACCGCGCCAAGCCCGCAGCACCCCAGGCATTGCACGGAACCCAGCGAGAACTTTCGGTCCTTCGTCGTCATGCCCGGCTCGACGCCCAGCTCGCGCGAGAAAGCCTCCAGCAAGCGCGGGGCGCCCTTGACGTGGCAGGCCGTGCCCAGGCAAACGTGGACCATGTGCTCGCCGCGCGGCTCCAGGCTGAACGCCTTGTAGAACGTGGCGATGTGATAGAGCTGTGCCATCGGCACGCCCGTCCGCTTGGAGATGCGCTCGATCGCCGGCTCCGGAAGATACCGCGCCAACTGCTGCAAATCCTGAAGCATCTCGATGACGAAGCTCCGACGGCATTGCCAGCGGTCGATGATCTCGTCAACCTGGACTTCCGTGGGTTCCGCGATGGCCATGATTCAAGGCTCCTCTGTCACGCTCACGTCATACTCAAACGGCGGTTCCCTCGTGGAACCGCGCCGTGGACGTTCCCCCGGCGCCGCCCGCCCCGCGGAACTCCCGCGTGTCGAGCCGCTGCACCTTTCCGTCGCTCCACAGCTCCAGCACGAACTCGACGGTCGGATTGCCGACCACGAGCGTTTCGTACGTCGCGCGAAGATCGCCGATGGGCTTGCGGTCGATATGGCTGTGCGAAAACGTCGCCACGACCTTCGTCCCCTTGCCCGGCTGCGACTCGACGCGACAGTCGCCGTTCGCTTCGCGGGCCGCCTGCGCCAACAGCGGCAGGCCCAGCCCGAAGCGCCGCTCCGTCCGCGTCGTCACGAACGGGCTCAGCACCTGTCGGCACAGCTCCGCATCCATGCCCTTGCCGTCATCCGCGATTTCGATCAGCAGGAGATCCGTCGCCGTATCCTCGACCAGGCGGATTTCGACCACGCGGGCGCCGGCCCGGATGGCGTTCTCCGCGATGTCCAGGATGTGCAGCGAAAGATCCTCCATCTCGCAACTCCCGTGGCCGATCAGCCGACCGCCATCTGCCCGTCTTCGCGCCGCCTCTGCGTTCCTGCCGAACGCCCGCCGCACGGCCGATCAGGTCGTCAGCCGTCGTTCGACCGCTTTCTCGCCGCCCGTGCGTCCTTGCCCAGCACCCGAGGCGCGGTTCGTCCCGTCAGTCGACCACCGTTCGCCCGCCCTCGCGACGCAGGGCCATGCGCAGCTCGTCCAGCGTCGGTGATTCGAGACGGATGAACGTCGATCCCATGCCGATCTCGCCCAGGCGGTGCGCGTCGGAGCTACAGAGCATCTCCCAACGGCCACCGTCGCTGAACCGCTCACACGCCTCGCTGCGCGCCGTCTTCCGCGAATGCTCCAGCCCGTCGAGCGGCAACCGGGGCGGGATGAAGCCCAACTGCCCCACGATGCCGAACCGTTCGCGGTCCACGTGCGCCGCGATCGCGCAGCCCCCGCGCGCGTGAATCGCCTCCACGACCTGCTCGACCGACAGGCTCGTCGCGCCGATCAGCAGCTTGGGGCACAACTCCAAGGGCTCGTTGTGCTCGTCGACGACGACCTGCTCGCCGAACAACTCCGGGTCGTTCTCACCGGACAGGCGGCCCTGCACGTAGGCTTCCAGGTCCAGCGCCGCCTCCGGCGCGGCGAACAGGGCGAGCACGTGGACTTCCTCGCGCGTCGTGACTTCCATCCCGCTGATCACGGTGAGCGGCTTGGACCCCGCGGCGCGCACCGTCGCCGGGACGTTCGCGGCCGCGTTGTGGTCACAGATGCCGATCATGTCCAAACCCAACTCCGTCGCGACCTGCACGATCGCCAGGGGCGTCATCTCGAGTTCCGCGCACGGCGACAGGCACGTGTGAATGTGCAAGTCCGCACGGTACGTCCGCATCAGGTTCCCCTTTCGGGGACGCCCGCTCGAATCAGGCCGGCGACGACCTCGAACGTCCGCCGCCCGGTCGTCAAGAGCGGCATCATCTCGGCGTCGGCCCGCTGCCGGGTTTCCTCGTCCGGCGTCCGGTTGCCGACAATGATGATGCCGGCCAGTTCCTTCAGCGCCGCGACGGCGATGATGTTCTCGTGCGTCTGCAGCGTGACCCAAACGTCGCCGGCCTTGCTGTTCGCCACCACGTCGCTCATCAGGTCGCTGGCATAGCCGCCCGTCACGGGACGATCCAGGAACCGTGACGCCGCGCACGGTTGAAGTCCGAGCTTCTCGGCGATTTCCCTGAGGGTCATGGCTCATCCTCCCGAGCCGCCGGCGGACGCGGCAGTTTGCCAAGGATGTCGTTCAACTGCGTGACGGTGCCACGCAACTGGTCTTGCAGCAGGAAGACGCAGTTCTGGTCTTCCCGACGGCCCTGCACCACGTCTTCCGCAAAGGCCCGGCACGTCGGCGCGCCGCACGCCCCGCAGTTCATCTGCGGCAGCCGGGTGTGCAGCTCTTCCAGTTGCCGCATCTTCTCGATGGCCTTGGCCATGTCGGGATCGAGCGCTTCCTGCGGCCGCGGGACGACGGGCTTGGCCGCGAGGTCGGTCCGCTGAAGCAGCGCGCGGACGACGGGACGATTGGCGTCGATCTCCGGGCTGCGGGCGCGAATCAGGCGCATCAGTTTGCTGCGGGCCTCGTAGGGGTTCTCGATCATCAGGCAGCCGTCGATGCACCCGTCCCGGCAGGCGCGGCATTCGATGTAGTCCACGTCGCGGAGCTTGCCCTTCTCCACGTCCTCCAGGGTCCGGATCACGTTCTGCAAGCCGCCGACGGCGATCGAGTTCTCCAATTCGAGCGACGTGCCCTGGCCGCCGAGCAGCACCCAGCCAAGGGCCGGCCCGGAGACGGAGTTGTTCGTGTTGGCCGACGGCGGCTCGCCCTTGGCGGCCAGGACGGCCCGCAGGTGTCCGTAGATGTCGCTGACGGCGACGGCGCCGTCCAGGTTGGACGGCTGCATGCGCGTCTGGAGCTTGAGCCCGACCATCTTCGCCGAGCACGGCGTGATATAGACGACGCCGATCTGCTCCCGCCGCAGGCCCAGCGACCGGGAACGATCCTCTCGAACGGCCGCGGCGACGATCTCGTGCGGCGCTTCCACCGGCGCGATCAACTCCACGAGATCGGGATATCGAACCTGGATCAAGCGCGTGACGGTCGGGCAGAACGGCGAGATCAGCGGTCGCCGACCCGTGCGGTCGCGCAGCAGACGCTGCAACTCCAGCAGGACGGCCTCGATGCCGGCCGTCATGTCCACGACTTCCTTGAAGCCGGCCGACTGCAGCGCCGCCAGAATATGCGCCGGCGAAACGTCCCGGCCGAACTGCGAATACAACGCGGGAGACGGCAGCGCGATCGTGTGCCGGAAGCGATGGAACTCCGTGAACGAGTCGAATCGAGGCGTAATCGCCCCGGTCGTGCACGCCCTCATGCACAATCCGCAATCGATGCACCGCCCGGGCAGCAACTGGGCCTTGCCGTTCCAGACGCGGAGGGCCTCGGTCGGGCAGACCCGCAGGCAGTCCATGTGCCCCTGGCAGCGGTCCGGGTCGATGCGCAGCGATCGCGAATGCAGCTTCACGCGGCGCCTCCTCCTGCCCCGCCCACGTTCACCGCGAACTCGAGCCGCGTGCCCCGGCCGACCTCGGACGTGATCAGCAGCTCGTCCGTGTTCCGCTTGATGTTGGGCAGCCCCATCCCGGCCCCGCAGCCCCGCTCACGCATCTGGTCCGTCGCGGTCGAGTAGCCTTCCTGCATGGCGAGGTCCACGTCCGGTATGCCGGGGCCCGGGTCGGCCAGGATGATCGTGATGCTGTTCGGCTCCACGTATACGTCCGCGGAACCGCCGCGCGCGTGCACGACCATGTTGATCTCGGCCTCGTACATCGCGA
>CAZERK010000033.1:0-14474 GCA_964514515.1 uncultured Planctomycetaceae bacterium | reverse complement strand
AACATGATGGCAGTCGACGTCGGCGTGAGGCGTTTGATCTCCAGGTAGAGTTCCAGGCCGTTCATCGACGGGAGCTTGGCGTCGATGAAGATGATGTCGAAGCGGATTTGCTCGACCAGTTCCAGGGCCGCGTGGGGCGAACCCGTCACGCGCACCCGATAGCCCCGCTTCTTCATCGCTCCGCTCAGCGCCGTGGCCGTCCCCTCATCATCCTCCACGACCAGGATCGCGGTATGCTTCACCTCGGAGATGAGGCAGATCACGTTCTCGATGTCCAGCGGCTTGGGCAGAAACGCGATCGCCCCATCATCCAGCGCGGCCTGCTTCAACTCGTCCACGCTGTACGCGCTCATCAGGATGACACGGGCGCCCGCCTGAAGCCGGCGCACCTGACGAAAGGCCTCCACGCCGTCGATGCCGGGCATTCGAACGTCCATCAAGAGAACGTCATAGGCTCGGCGCCCGCATTTCGCGACAGCCTCTTCTCCGCTTGATGCCGTGTCAATCTCGTACCCCTCCTCCTGCAGGATGTCGCCCAGTGTCGTGCGCATGTTGGGCTCGTCATCGACGATCAAGACCGACGCCCTGCTCTGCCCACGAGGGTCCGTCTCCATGCTTGCACCTCATCCCCGTATCCCGCTCAAGCCCGGGCCGTCTTCGAAGCGATACCCCATCCAGCCAACGGCGCCCATGTCCGAACTGAGGTCCCGGACATCGTCAGCGCGGCGATGCGACGCCCGCGCTCGAAAACAAGAGACGTTTGCGCGCCGCCCGCTCATGGCACGGCCGGGCATCGGCCGGATGCCCGTGGCAGGCGAATCTCAAACACCGCCCCGCCGACTGCCTTCTCCACATATTCAATGCTGCCGCCATGCTGCGCGACGATCTGCCGGCAAATCGCCAAGCCCAAGCCGGTCCCCTTCGCTTTGGTGCTGAACAGCGGCTCGAAGAGACGGCCCCGCGACTCGGGGGGCACGCCGGGGCCGGTATCCGCAACCGAGATCACATCGCAGTCTCCCTCGCGCCCAGCGTTCACGCGAATCTCTCCGGAGCCCCCCATCGCCTGAACGGCGTTCGCGAACAAATTGCTCAGAACTTGCCGCGCCTGATGGGCGTCGAGATGAACGATGAAGGGACTCGGAGCAGAGACGACACGAATCAGGACTTCGGGCGGAACCGCCGCGTGCCTCGCGCTCTCCTCGAGCAATCCGAACAGATCGACGTCCTGCCGGTTCGGTTGTTTGGGCCGCGACATCTCCATCAAATCGGTGATGATCCGATCTGCCCGATTGACGTCCCCGTCGATCATGTCCAAGTATTCCGCGGCCTTACCCCCATCTGACTCCAGCCGCCGCCTCAGGAGATACACCGCGTTGCGGATCGACCCCAGCGGGTTGCGCAGTTCGTGCCCGATACTTGCCGAGACCTGGCCGATCGCCGCCAAACGGGTCTTCCGCACCAATTCCTCCCGCACCTGGCCAAGCTCCGACAGAGCGCGGTCCTTCTCCTGCCGTTGGATATCCGTCAGCTTCTGTTGGGCGGCCCGCGCCGTCTGTTCCGCCCTGCGCAGATCTGTCACGTCGTCGCCCGAGCTGAGCGTGCCGACGATCACCCCGGCCTCGTCGCGCAGAACCTTGTTGTGCCACGCAATGGTGCGCTCCTCGCCGCTCAGGGTCAGCACGGCGTTCTCGGCGTATTCCGTCGCCTCTATCTTCCCAGCCATCAGTCGGGCGAAAACGGTCCGCACTTCCTCCCGTTGCCGCTCCGGAAGAAATGTGCCAAACCAGTCACGGCCCACGATCTCATCGCGCGACACCCCCAGGACCTCGCAGCCTCTCTGATTGATGAGCGAGACGCGGCCGGCGGCATCCAGAGCCACGATCATCACGCCGGCGATGTCCAGGTAAATCTGCGCCCGCTCGTGCTCCCGCGCCATCGCCCGTTCAGCCTGCGTTCGCCGCGTGACGTCGGATACGCTGGCGTAGGCGCCGGTGTATCGGCCATCCTCGTCGGTCATCGGCGCCAGGCGCACCAGGGCGTGCATCCGGGAACCATCCTTGCAGAGGAATTGCGACTCGTGCTCTCCTGTGACCACCACCCCGTCTCGCCACGCCCGCCTTTTGACCAGTTCCGCGGCCTGTGCGTCCATGAACTCGAAGAACGACCGGCCGAGCATCTCCTCCGGCGAATACCCGAGCATCTCCCCCATCCGAGGGGTGACCAACGTCGTTCGGGCGTCCGGGGCGATCACCCAGATCCCTTCGTTCAAGCCCTCTACCAGCTCTCGATAACGGCGCTCGCTGAGTTCGATGCTGCGGATCAGCGGCGCGCTCAACTTGACGAGGACCGTGGCGCCCACCAGAACGAGAACCGCGACCGCGGCCGCCGTCACGATGCCGGCCCGCAGAAACGGAGTGCGAACCTCGGCCATGTCCATCTTGGCCACAATCCCCCAGCCCAAGCCCTCCACAGGCTCGTACGCCGCCAAGACGGTCTCGCCGCGGTAGTCCAAGCCGACCATCGTGCCCGACCGCCCCGAAAGCGCCCGCCGCATCGGCTCACCCCACGTCGAAGCAAGAGGCACCAGACGCGGAACACCGACGGTCTCGTCGCGAGACCGCAAGAGAAACACGATGTCAGAACCCTGGGCCTTCGCGATGGCCACCTCGCCTGTGCTCTTCGTCAGGAGAAAGTGCTCATGGGCGTCCAGGATGATCTCCAGCACATCGTCGTCCGCCATCGGCGGCACGCCACGATGGGAAACATCAGCTTCCACCAGTTCATCGCGGTGGATGGCCTCGATCAAACGTGCCCGGCCCCGCACGATGTCCGTCAGCCGGGCTCGCTGCTCCTCGAACGACGCTTCGTAAAGAAGGTGAATGCTGATGCCCGCCGTCGCCGACGACACGGCCGCCATAAGAAGGACCAACAGAACGACGACCCAACGCCCGCGCATGTTTCGCCCGCCCGACGACGTAGAACACGCCGTGCCTCGCCCGATGACGCGGTCGTCTCCGAGCGACGCACGGACACCGCGCACTCGATGTGAAGAAATCAGTATAGTACCCCCGGCAGCCGCCCGAAAGGCCATGCCTGCTGATCCGCCGATGACCGCAGGGTAATCGCATTCTCACCGTGTTGGCCGCGACGGACCCGCACGGCGACAGCCGCTCGGCGCGTTCAGGCTGAATTGGGTATGATCCGCCCCTTGCTTCCTGAAGGCCAAGAAGGGGCTGGGGAGCGGCGCCGGAGGGACGGCGCGCGGCGTCTGAACGCCTTAGAACAGCCGAGACAGCATGAACGACGCAGCCTGCAACAGCCCGCGAGTCTTCATCAGCGCCGCCGAGCAGAGCGCCGACGAACACGCCGCAGCCTTCATCGCCGCCTTCCTCAGGCGGCAACCGGATGCAACCTTCGTCGGGCTGGCGGGACCGGCCATGCGGGCCGTCGGCTGCGAATGCTTCCATGACATGACGGCCCGTTCGGCGATGGCGTTGGCCGCCGTCCGCCGGGTCCCCGAAGCCCTGGGCCTGCTCCGGCGGCTCAAGACGCTGCTCGCGCATCAGCCGTTCGACGCCGCCGTCGTCGTGGACTCGCCGACGCTCAACCTGCCCATCGCCAAGCTGTGCCGTCGCCGCGGCATCCCCGTGCTGTACTACATCGCCCCGCAGACCTGGGCCTGGGCGCCGTGGCGCAACGGACGCATCCGCAAGCGCGTCGACCGCCTCGCCTGCATCTGGCCTTTTGAAGAGGACTGGTTTCGGGCCGACGGGATCGACGCCACGTACGTCGGGCATCCGTCGTTCGACCGCCTGCTGGCCGCCGCGCCGGACCCGGAACGAATCCGGTCCCTGCGGACAGACGCCGCCCCGGTCATCGCGCTGCTGCCGGGCTCCCGTCGGCACGTGATCCAGGAGGTCCTGCCCGGCCAGCTCGAGGTCGCCGTCGCGCTGGCCAGACGCTTCCGCCGTATACGTTTCCTCCTCGTGGTCGCCAACGAGGCGGTCCGCGAGCAGATCGAACGACAAACCGCACCGTCCGGATTGTCGCAACGCTTGACCCTCCTGTCGGGACCGACGGATCGGACGGCCGCCATCCTCGCCGCAGACCTGGCGCTGGTTGCCTCGGGCACCGTGACGCTCGAGGTGGCCTATCACGCCACGCCGATGATCGTCATGTACAACGCCGGCCGCTGGGCCTATCAGCTCGTCGGGCGATGGCTGATCTCGACCCGTTTCCTGTCCATCCCCAACATCCTGGCGAACCGCGAGATCGTCCCCGAGTTCATGCCCTACTACCGCAGCACCGATCCCATCACCGCGACGGCCGTCGAATGGTTGTCTTCCCCGGGGAAGCTGGAGCGCGTCCGCCAGGAACTGCGAGATCTCATCCAGCCGATCGTCAAGCCGGGAGCGGCCGACAACGCCGCGTCAGAACTGGAGAAGCTGCTCGCCAAGAAGAAGGGCTGATCGGACCGCTACAAGCTGCCCAAGGACCCTCTCCCCGCCGAGGAGAGGGCAGGGTGAGGAGCAAATCCCGGAGGATTCGACCATACGCTCGCGCCTCCGGAGCCGGGAGGACAAAGTCTCGGGATAGGCTCTGCGCGCCCACGCTCTGATTCCTCGACGAAGCCTGGGAAGACGGCCGCTTCGAGGCGCCTCCATGCGGCACGGGCCGCCGTTCGACGACGACGAAACGCTTCTGAGCATGACGTAGGTCGCCAGCGCGGTGCTCCCTTCGGGCCGTGGGGGGCCATGCGGTGGAACTGCGTCACGGCCGGGAGTAAGCTTCCGGCTATCATGGCGAGAGGCAAGACCAGAAAGGGCGTCGCACCGACGGGGCGGCCGTCGGCTTTGTTGGATACGCGGGTCATCTACTGCGGCGACTGCCTGGACCAGCTTCGCAAGCTGCCCGACGGCTGCGTCGACCTGATCTACATCGATCCCCCGTTCAACAGCAACCGCAACTACGAGGTCTTCTGGGGCGAGACCAAGGAGAAGCGCGCCTTCGAGGACCGCCACGCCAGCACGCAGGCTTACATCGACTACATGCGGCCGCGCTGCGTGGAACTGGCCCGGGTGCTGAAGAAGACGGGGAGCTTCTACTATCACTGCGACTGGCACGCGAGCCACTACGTCAAGGTGATGCTCGACCAGATCTTCGGCGAGAACAATTTTATCAATGAGATCATCTGGAAGCGTCAATCCGCGCACAGCGATGCCAAGCTCAAGTTCGCGGTCGTAACGGAAAGCGTGTTTGTTTTCTCCGGCGGCGGGCCAGTCACGTTTCGGCCTGAATTCACCGAGCACGACCCGGCCTACATCGAGAAGTTCTACCGGTTCGATGACAACGACGGTCGAGGACCCTATCGCCTAGGAGATATGGCAGCCCCTGCCGGCGGCGGCATGGCGGCGATCAACAAGAAGACTGGGAAGCCGAACGGGTGGTACGAGTACAAAGGCTTTCAACCCCCGGAACGAGGTTGGCGCTACAGCCCGGATAGAATGGCCGAGTTGGAGGCCGACGGCCGAATCCACTTTCCTAGGACAGAGGCAGGGGCTCTTGACTACACGAAACGGTTGGCGCTAAAGCGGTACCTGCGAGAACAAAAGGGCCAGATAGTCAGCAACCTCTGGGACGACATCCCGGCGTTGAGTTCCGCTGCTGCTGAATACCTCGGCTATCCGACACAAAAACCTCTCGCACTCCTGGAGCGCATCATCAAGGCCAGCAGTAATCCGAACGACATCGTTCTCGACGCCTTTTGTGGCTGCGGAACGGCCCTGGTAGCCGCGCATAACCTTGGCCGTCAGTGGATCGGGGTCGATATCTCGCCTACGGCCTGCCGAGTGATGGCCAAGCGTCTGCGAGATGTCTGTCACCTTCGCGAGGACGAGACGCTATGGCGAGCCGGCCGGGGCCTCCAACTCCGCGAGCTTCCGTATAGCGAAAAACAACTCCGCGCCATGCCGCCGTTCGAGTTCGAGAACTGGGCGGTCATTGCCCTGGGCGGCATCCCCAACAAGGCCCAGGTCGGCGACATGGGGATCGACGGCCGCATCTTCCCCGTCTCCGCCATCCCCGCCAAGCCCGGCGCGAAGCAGGGCGAAGCCCCGATCTTCGACGAGTTCCTGGACGCCTGGTACCCCATCCAGGTCAAGCAAAAGGACAAGGTCGGCCGACCGGACATCGACGCCTACGAGACCGCGATGGAGCGTGCCAACCGCACGATCGGTTTCTTCGTCGCCTTCGGTTACACCGAGGATGCCATGACCGAGATCGGCCGGTTCTTCAAGAAGACGGGCAAGATGATCCGCGCTCTGACCGTCCGCGATATACTGGACGAGCAGGTGGCACAAAAGCTAGCCTAGAAATCGGCGCTGCCACTTGCTGCGCGCCAGAAAGGAGAACCATGTCCAAGGACAAGTCATACGAGAGCGACCCGGAGGGAGTGCTGACCACGCTATTTTTCACAGCTCCGAACAAACCGCCGGGATACGGCCATGGCTTCGTCGTTCGGTTCGCCGTGCCCCCGAAGGTCGGAGACATCCTGAACGTCGATCAATACAGCATAAAGCAGGTGCCGCAGGAGGAGTTGCACGTCTGTACGTGGCGCATCGTCGACGTGCAACATGACATCAGCCTGCATACAGAGGATGAGAAGGAAGTTCCGGCATCGGGGTTGCGCGTGACCGTGCATCCGCAACAGTAACGATCTGCGCAAACCCGCTGGCGCGAGAATCCGTTCTCGCACCCACCGCCGCGGGAACCCTTCCCGCACGCTCTCTGCCGAGCCTTCACGCTGCAAGCCGCATCGGGTGAACGGCCCCCGCCGTGTCGGCGGACGCCGGGGCCTTCGGTCTGCGACGGGCGCCGCGCGACCCGCTTCGCCAGGCCGCCGTTCGCCGCCGCCCCCCCGAGCCCGAGCGCGCGTCAGCGCTTCTCCAGGAAGGCGTTCCACGGCGTGGCCACCATCGTCTCCGTGTTGGCGTGGCCGTAATAACGGATGATCATCGTGGCCTTCTCGATGTCCGTCGGGTCGTCCGCCTCGACGACGTCCAAGGCGTCGAAACGCCCGAGCAGGGCATAGCTGGCCACCCATCGGACGTTGGGGCATTCGGCCTTGAGCTTCTGCGAGACCTTCGCGGCATAGCTGCGGAACTCGCCGGGGTCTTGCGAAGCCGCCGGCGAAACGTTGCTGAGTATGACGTAGGTCGCCATGGCGATGTTCCCTTCATGCTGAAGCAGCGGCGGCGGATTTGAGGGGCGTCGGCTCACGGCCCGATGAGACGCCCGACACCAAGCCCCAACCTACCGCCGACATCGCCATCTCGCAAGAACCACGCCACGGCCGGCCGCGCCTGGACGGGGCCTTCGCTCACGCGAAAAAGAACAACGCCGCGGCGGAAACAGCATCCCGTCGCGGCGTCGATCAACTTCCGAAACTCGAATCAGGCGCGGCCGCAAGAAAGCCCTACGGACAAGCAAGACTCGCCCGCCGCCGCGCAAACCATCCCTACGCCATCTCGTACGCGCTCTCGCCGTGTTGCGTCGTATCGAGGCCGGATTCCTCGTCCTTCGGCGTTACGCGAACGGGCGCAATCCGGTCGATGATGAACAGCATGACGAGCGTGAACACGAAGGCGTAGACAGAGCTGAACAGGACGGCGACCGCCTGCTTGCCCAGCAGGGTCGTCCCGCCGCCATAGAACAGACCGTTCGTGCCGACGGAGCTGTTGACGGCCATCGTGGCGAACAGACCGAGGCAGAGGGTGCCCAACAGGCCGCCGACGCCGTGCACGCCCCAAACGTCCAGGGCGTCGTCCCATTTCAACTTGTTCTTGAGCGAGACGGCGAAGTAACAGATGGCGCCCGAGGCGATGCCGATCAGCACGGCCCCCGTCGTGTCCACGAAGCCGGCCGCCGGCGTGATGGTCGCCAGCCCCGCCACCGATCCCGTCAGCAATCCGACGAACTTGGGCTTCTTCTCGATGATCCAGGCCAGGAACAGCCACGTGATGCCGGCGAAGGACGCCCCCAGATCGGTGTTCAGGAACGCCTGGGACGTGATCGCGTCAACTCGAAGCTCGCTGCCCGCGTTGAAGCCGAACCAACCGAACCACAGCAAGCCGGTGCCCAGCGCCACGAGCGGAATGCTGTGCATGCCGGGGTCCGCGCTGCGCCGCCGCCCGACGTAGAAGACGGATGCCAACGCGGCAAAGCCGGCCGTATTGTGGACGACGATGCCGCCCGCGAAATCGCGAACGCCCCAGTCCTGAAGCAGGCCGCCGCCCCAAACCATGTGCACGAACGGGAAATAGACCAGCAGCAGCCAGAGCGTCAGGAAAATCATGTAAGCGCTGAAGCGGACGCGGTTCGCGAAGGCGCCCGTGATCAGGGCGGGCGTGATGATGGCGAACATCATCTGATAGGAGATGAACACAAGCATCGGAATGCGGTATTCATCCGAGAAGGGCGTCATCAGGTCGATGCCCCGCAGGAAGGCATTGTCGAAGTTGCCGAAGATCCCGGCGTAGTCCGTCCCGGCCGCCTGCGTGCCGCTGAAGCACAGCGAGAAGCCGCAGACGAACCACAAGACCGTCGTCCACCCGAGCGAGACGAAGCTCTGCATCATGATGGTCAGGGTGTTGCGACGGCCGACCAACCCCCCGTAGAAAAACGCGAGGCCTGGGGTCATCAGCATGACCAAGCTGGTCGCCAGCAGCATGAACGCCGTGTTGCCCGTATCGAATTGCATGCAAATCTCCTAAGTTGCGCACAGACGATGTGTTGTCAGCGCCTCCCACCACGTTCCCGTTTGGCCCCCACGTCAGAAACGATTGGACCGCAAGAAAGGGACCAAAGAATCAAGCATTCTAAAGATGCGCGTCATTCGCGCAAAATTAAGACGATATTAAGAACGGCGATATGGTGTGGCGCCAACTGGGGTGTCTGCTCAGTCGTCGCACGAGATGACGGAGACCGCAGCGAAACCCCCCTCGCGCGACTGCGCCACGATGCCTCCCCGACGGCACACGAAGAGGACGGGGTGCCTGGGTGGCTCGGCGTCACGTCTTCGGGAAGCTCCGCCGGGGCGGCGTACAAGAGAGGCTCTGCCCGCACGGGCGCCATCAGAAACAAGGGCGCAGACGGTCCAACCGGGGTTCCGCTACGTCCTGCTAATGCACCTTCTTCATCCACTGCTTCCAACGCTTTTCCCATTTCTTGTCTGGCTTTCCGAAAGCCTTGGTGAAAGCCTCGACTTCGGCTTCGGGCGTCACCACGAAGTCCTTGGGGCGGGCGTTGATCAGATCGACATAGGCCTTGATCTGCTTGGGCTTTGTGCGGGAGAGATAATGCATCATGGCCCAGGCCTGCGGATACGCTAGGTCGCCGGCATCGGACCGCATGAAGTACATCAGCGAATGACCGACGAACTGTTCAACCGGGATGAGCCGGCCGAAGCGGGCGAGCTGCGTGTAAGCCGCCAATCCTTCGCCGTAAACCAACGCGACGTTCGCGTGTTTGCCGTCGCTGACGGGTTGGAAGATCTGGGCCATGCCCTCGGCGAACCACCGCGGGTTCGCCATCGCGTTCTCACGATTGTGAAACCCGATGTTGAACAGGACCTGGTGAGTCACCTCGTGCTGGAGCGTGGATTCCGTCATTCCGCCGCCGAACGAATCCGTTCGATTGAGAATCCAGCGAGCCTGCCGAGTCTCTTCCTTCAGCGCTCGCCGCTCTTCCGCCGAGAGACCGCCATGGCTCGCCCGCTCGTTGATCTCCTTGAGCTTGGTCTCCGCCTCGTCCCGGTGCTTCTTGAAACTTGGGGTGTTGCGGATGTTGTAGAAGAAGCTCATGTTGCGACCGCTCGTCTGGCTGTAGATGTCATCCGGCGCCGGCGGCCGCTGCAGGGCCTGCCTGTGCGGCCGACGCTGCCGCCCGCGACCGGGTCGGCGGCCCTTGTCTTTGCCGCCATCCTTGTCCTTGCCGCCATCCTTGTCCTTGTCGCCGTCTTTGTCCTTTCCCTCGCCGTCCTCGGCCGCCTCGTCCTTGGGATCCTCCCAGACGGGCACATAGAACCCCAGCATACCCTCTTCGGGGCGCGGGCTCCCAATCCGCTCGGTGTGATCGCAGTACTGTTCGAACGTGTCGAAGAAGTGCGTCACAAGCTTGTGCTCAGGCTGCTGCATGTCGATTCCCAGCTTCTGGCAGTACTTGGCACATGCGATATACGTCTTCTCGACGGCCAGGCCGAAGACCTCGACGTCCGCCTCCTTCGTGTTGTGCAGGATGGAATAATGCCGCGTGCGCTTAACCTTAAACCCCTCACCCAGCGCTGCGATCAGCTTCCCCTCCATCGCCTCGTCCACTGGAATCTCACCGAAGCGGCCCTTGTCCTGCGACTTGGTTTTTCCGCCGGCCTTGCGATCCTTCTGCTCGCCGCCCGACTTGTCGGCCGCACCCTTGGCAGCTGAAGAGCCCTCGGCCTTCTTAGACTTCGTGCCTTTGGCGCTCCTCTTGCTCTTCTTGCCCGACTTCTTGTCCTTTCCGCCGGCGGCTTCGGCCGGATCCCCCGGCTGGGCCGACTTCTCCTTGGGATCAGGTTCATCGCGACACGGCGCAGCCTTGCTCGATGAGGCCCAACCCCCATACCACAACCCTATTGAGAGCAAGATCAGCCACGTGCAGACGAGAAGCCGACGAGACATGACACAACCCTCCTTTGCGCGTCGCGCCCGGAATCTGAGAAACAGCCCGTTTTCGGGACTCACAGCCATCAACAGTGTACATCAACACGCCGAGAAATCCACGATCCGCCCTGCCGCCCCGGGCGGACATGCAGGGCAGGCTCTGGGGGGGCGCTACATGCGACCGCGAATCGGTGTAACGCGCGTCCCAGCCTTGGCGGGGTCGCCCGAGGCCCGGCGGGGCTACTACAGCGCCGGCTGTTAGCCGGCGCCACACGAGGAGATATCCACGGCGGGTGGATGATTGAAAAGAAGGCTGAGCCGCTACTTCGCATACTCGACGGCCCGGACCTCGCGAAGCACCGTCACCTTTACCTCGCCGGGGTAGGTCATCTCCTCTTCGATCTTGTGGGCGATCTCCCGGGCGACCCTCATCGCATTGGCGTCGTCGATCTGATCGGTGTTCACGATCACGCGGACCTCGCGGCCAGCCTGGATCGCGTAGGCTTGCTGCACGCCCTTGAAGCCCGTCGCGATGCCCTCCAACTGGTCCAGCCGTTTGATATAGTGTTCGAGCGTTTCGCGTCGGCTGCCGGGCCGGGCGGCACTGATCGCGTCGGCGGCCGCCACCAGGGGTGTATACGGCGTGTTCGCTGGAACGTCGCCGTGATGACCCGCGATGGCGTTCAAGACCTCGGGCCGCTCGCCAAGCTTCCGGCAAATCTCCTCGCCGATCGCCGGGTGCCCGCCCTCCACCTCGCGGTCGACCGCCTTGCCGATGTCGTGCAGCAGGCCGCAGCGGCGGGCGAGCGTGCCGTTCAAGCCCAATTCGTCGGCCATGACCTGGCAGAGATAGGCGACTTCGATCGAATGCCGCAGGACGTTCTGCCCGTAGCTGGTACGATAGTGCAGCCGGCCGAGCAATTCCACGAGCTTGCGGTGCAGTCCTTGGACGTTGGCCTCCATCGACGCCTTCTTGCCGATCTCCAGGATTTCTTTCTCGATGTTGGTCTTCGTCTCTTCGACGACTTCCTCGATTCGGGTCGGATGAATCCGGCCGTCGCGGAGCAGCTTGTTCATCGCCTGTCGCGCGATCTCCTTTCGGACCGGATCGAAACAGGTCACCTCAATCACGCCCGGCGTGTCATCCACGATGATGTCCACGCCCGTGGCCCGCTCGAACGCGCGGATGTTCCGGCCTTCGCGACCGATCACGCGGCCCTTCATCTCGTCGGAGGGGATGTCGATCGTGCTGACCGTCGCTTCGGCCGTATGCCCCGCGGCGTAGCGTTGGATGGCCGTCACGACGATTTCGCGTGATCGGTGCTCGGCCTCCTCTTGGGCTTCGTTGATGCGATTCGACACGATCTCGGCGCATTCGTGCTCCAGCTCCGCCTCCAGGGCGGTGAACAACTGCTTCTTGGCCTCGTCCACGGAGAGCTGGGCGACTTTGAGCAGCTCGTTGCGATGCTTGATCCGCAGGTCCTCGATTTCCTTGAGCTTGGTCCCCGCCTCCGCCAGTTTCTGGCCGGCTTCTTTCTCGGTCTTCTCGATATTCTTTTCCTTGATGTTCAGCGCGTCGAGCTTGCGCTCGAGTTGGTCCTCCCGCTTGTCGAGCCGTTTCTCCGCCTCGCGAATTTCGTTCCGCGTCGCGGCCGTCTGCCGTTCAAACTCCTCCTGGCGAGCCAGGAACGTCGCCTTCGTCTCGACCTCCGCCGCCCGGACAATCTCCTGGGCGCGGCCCTCAGCCGCGTGGATGATTCGATCGGCTTCCTGTTTGGCGGACGTCCGACGCGCCTGGGCCTGAATCCGCAAGACTGCGACAGTCCCGCCAGCCGCGGCCGCGGCCGCAAGGAGCAATCCGAAAACGAACCAACCGGTCGAGACCTGTGCCAATACCACAAGTCCCATGGGCGTTCACCTTTCCCGGTCATGGAGACGGCGAGCGTCAGGCCGCCTCCGACACGAACCGCGTACGATCCGACGCCGTCCGTTCGCCAACCGTATGGAAGACAATTCAGGGGTGCTAACGTGCGGCAGGAAGAACGAAATAGGAGTCACACGATCGTCGCAGACCACGCCGACCGCTCATCAAAAACAGCCCGACACGGTACGACAGACCGGTTGATCGGTTCGAGCCGCTTGAATGGTGCCAACAGACTCGACGGTCGCCATGCGCCGTTCGTCGTCGTTTAAGGGCTGAGCAATCCCGGGGCACCACGCGATGCACCGCGCTGCGCACCCAATCGCCCGCCAACCCGACGCCATACTAGACGGCGCTGCATTTCCTCACACCCAAGATCGCTGCTGGCACGGATTCGGCCCTCTCCTCCCGGGCGACAGGGCGCCCGTCGTCTGCTGGCGAACCGCCCGTATCTGCCTCGCTCCGATTTCAACCGGAGCAACCGCCATCGGCGATTCACCGATCGCGAGCAAGGCGCTTCGCCGCCTGTTTCTGATCTCTCGCCTCGTGTGGCTGACGGAGGAAGCCGGACTCCTTATGTTCCGTTACGTTAAGCGACACCGCGACGCCGAGCCCCTCGATCAGCCGCCCGACGACAAGGCATCGCATGCCTGCGGTACGATGACGCACCCATCTATCAGTCAAAGGAGCAGACCTTCTGCCCCTGCTATTCGTAGTATAAACTCCGGATTAAGAACGTCAAGGAGTTCCTTGCGGGCTCTGTGGCGGAACGTCATACAGTCGCAGCGGTTGCAGACGAATCACGGTCGTCCTCGCGACTCGGCTGCCGTGGCCGACTGCACGCGCTGCTGACTATCGTAAAACTGATTGTGGTCTGCCAGGTGACTGGCCCGAGGGCGTCGCACGCCGCGGACGCGCCAACGGGTTGGCTTTGGCCCACGAAGGAGGGCCCGGCGCGCCGGGATTGCCGCCAGCGCAAGGCCGCAGAAAGCTCTTGGAAGCTCACGGACTTTTGGACGGGGGCGGCGAAAGGTGCGAAACTCGATCGAGTACAGTCAGTCAAAATCAGTGCATCAGGGTGTGTCACGGGCTAATCGCCTGTGTCCGCACCGGCTGTTAGCCGGTGCCACACAAAAAGAGTCAAACCGCGTGACGAACTACGCTAGGAAGCCTCAGGACGAAGCCGTTCTATGACATACAAACACAGAAATTTTCGCAACGTCAGCCCTAACAGCCCGTGGCAAAAGGGCCTCGGACGCCGCCCCAAGCGGCGCCGCACGGAGATCTTCGCGAGACAACATTTCGTGACAATCGTGGTCTTCGCCGCCGGCCTTGCGTGTTTGGCCGAACCTGTGGCTGCAGGCCCGTCAAGCAACCCGGCGCATGGCAAGAGCATCGAAGTCCAGGTCCTGGCGGATCGTGAGGCGGTCGTCCCCGGAGGCGAGGTCCGGCTCGCCGTCCGCCTGAAGATCGACAAGGATTGGTACATCTACTGGCAGAACCCAGGCAGCATACTCGGCCTCCCGACGGAAGTCCGCTGGTCCGTCCCGCCGGGCTATGAGGCCGGTCCCGTTCGGTTCCCATCGCCGGAAGTCAAGTTCGACAAGACCCTCAAGACGGACACGAACATCCTGCCAGGCGAGCCGGTCATCGTCGCGACGGTCCGTGCGCCAGCGTCCGCCAAGCCCGGCGATGAGGCGGTCTTCAAGGCGTCGGTGCGTTGGCTGGCGTGCCAGAACGTCTGCATCCCCGGCGACGCGGAACTGTCGCTGTCGCTGCCGATCGTGGCCGCCGGGTCCGAACAAGACAAACCAGCGAACAAGGCGCTGTTCGACAAGGCGGAGGCGGCCCTGCCGGCG